>CAIWHY010000214.1 GCA_903912585.1 uncultured Thermoleophilia bacterium
CCGGGCTCGCCTGCGCGACCGGCACCGGCGCAGTGACGGTCGCGGTGTCGCGGTCGAAGGCGCAGACGAAAGTCGGGGTGCCGGCAGCGCCTGGGTCGGCGACCTCCGCCCACACGATGTAGGAGGTCGCTCCCGACGTGGCCGCGAACGAGGCGCCGCCGGCCGCGTAGGTCATGCCGATGAACTTGTCGCTGACCAGAGTCGGCGCCGGCAACACGAGGCGCCGGCCCCGGAAGGACGGCGCCAGCACGTACAGCAGGTTCCTCGCCGCTCGCCGCCCCGGCCAGTCGGAGACCGGCCGCCAGACGGCGACCAGCGGCGGCCTCTCGCTCGCGTTCCAGCCGGCGTACTGCTCGAGGGAGGCGGTGCCGCCGTCGTGCCCGTCGTAGACCACGCGCCTGCCGCCGAACGGCAGGGTCACGAGGCGCCAGCTCCGGCAGCCGTCGAGTGAATAGAGGAGCACGTTGCGCCTCCCGCCGCCTCTCAGCCGGATGTCGAGCAACGTGTAGGCGCGGCCGGCGGCGTCGAACTCGACCCGCTCGCTGACGTAGCCGCCGGCGTTGACCGTGCGCTCGAACGTGGGATAGGCGCGCTGCACGGCCCTGATGAGCGAGGAGGCGACCCAGGTCCCGTCGCCGTTGAGTCTGGCGACCGTGCCGGTGACGTCGCGAGCCGGCGTGCGGCTGCGGATCGCCGGCCGGTTCCACGGGTCGAACGACGGGATGTTGAGCTCGTAGCCGGGCCGGTAGCCGAACTGCCTCGCCAGGCTCGAGCGTGTGTCGATGCGGATCGGCAGCGGCTGCGCGACGGCCGCCGACGCGAGGCCGAGGCCGGCGAAGCCAAGCGTCGCGAGCGCCGCAGCCAGGACGACGAGGCCGCGCCCTCCGGCGCGCGGCGCACGAGCAGGGTGCGGCGGGCGAGCAGTCCGCGGCGCACGAGCAGTCCGCGGCGGGCGGCTGTGATCGTCTGTGCGGGGGGCGAGCATCTGAGCGTCCGCCGGCGTCGTCGTCCCGCCTACGTCTGCGGCCAGGCGGCCGCGAACTCGCGCACCGCCGACTCGGTGAGCGGGTGCGCCGGGAGGCCGCGGAGCACGTCGAGCGGCGCCGTGACGTCGTGCGCGCCGTGCAGGATCGAGTCCGAGACCTGCACGGAGCTCTTGAGGCTGGCGGCGAGGATGCGCGTGTCGCTCTGCAGGCGCGCCAGCATCGCCGCCAGCGAGTTGACGACTGTGAGGCCGCCGTCGGAGTGCCGGGCGGCCCGGTCCACGTAGGGGATGATCCAGACGCAGCCGGCCTCGTGCGCGAGCAGCGCCTGGGCCGGCGAGTACACGGCGGTCAGGGCGCAGCGGATGCCCTCGCCCGTGAGGATGCCGGCGAGCCTGACGGCGTCGAGCGTCGCCGGCAGCTTGGCGACGACGCGGTCCGGCGCGAGCGACGCCGCGGCTCGCGCCTCTTCCCGCATCGCTGCGAACGACGTGCCCGTGGGCTGGTAGCACACCGGGCCCTCCGGGAAGACGGCGAGCAGGCGTTCCAGGTGAGCGAGCGGCTCCTTGGTCTCCCGGGCCATGAGCGCGGGGTTCGTCGTGATGCCGCGCACGAAGCCCAGTTCGGCCGCAGCAGCGGCGTCGTCAACGGATGCTGAGTCGAGCAGGATCGTCATGGTGTCTCTCCGGCTGCGCTGTTGCGGGGTGGGCCAAGACTCGCACCATGAGCGCCGGGCTTCAAGTCGGCGGCGCCAGGCGCGGCCGCCGACCCGCCGGGAGGCGCGGCCGCCGGTCTGCCGCCGCGCCACCCTCAGGCAGGCGGCCCCGCGCGTTGCGTCACGCCGGAGGGCCGGCGGCGAGCGTGATCGCGGCACCGTGCGCCTGCCCCGATGGGTCCACCCACTGGACCTGGACGGAGTCGCCGGGGTGATACGCGCCGAGCACGTCCATGAGGCCCGAGGCCGACGTCACGGCGCGGCCGTTCACGGCCGTGATCACGTCGCCCTGGTCAAGCCCGGCCTTCCGTGCGGGGTAGCCGGCGATCGCGCCGCCGAGCACGGCCCCGGTGGTCTGCAGCGCGCCCGGCCCGCTGAGCCCGGCCCCTTGCCGCCCGGGCGGGATGAGCTCCACGCCGAGGAACGCGGTCGGGCCGCTGTGCACGGTCGCGGTCGTCACGCCCCGCTCGACCGTGCGCACGATGGCCAGCGCCTCGTCGATGGGGATGGCGTAGGCCTGGTTGGCCGCGGGCTGCGCGGCGAAGCTGGCGGACGTGGCGGCGTTCATCCCCACGACCGCACCGGCGTCGTTGACGAGAGGCCCGCCGGAGTCGCCGGGGCGTACCTCCGCGTCGATCTCGATGAGCCCGCTCAGCCTCTGGGCGTGGCTGCCCGACGAGTCGCTGGCGGTGATCGTCTGGCCGAGCGCGGTGATGAGGCCGGACGAGGCCTTCGGCGTGCCGCCGGCCCCGCCGGCGTTGCCGATCGCCGTCACGCTCGTGCCCGGCGTCAGGCCCGAGGACGCGCCGAGGGTCACGGTCTGGAGCCCGCTCGCGCCTTCGAGTCGCAGCACGGCGACGTCGTGCGTGCGGTCGTAGCCGGCGACGTGCGCCTTGTAGGTGCGCCCGTTGCCGACGTCGGTCACGCTGATGCTCGTCGCGCCGTTCACCACGTGGTTGTTGGTGAGCACCTCGCCGGAGGACGTGAGCACCATGCCGGTGGCGGACCCTCGTTCGCCCGGGTAGCCGAGCACGACGTTGATGTCCACGAGGCCCGGGTCCACCCGCGCCGCGACGCCGGACACCGCCTGGCGCCCCAGGGGAGTGCCGCTCAGGTGCGGGGAGACGAAGCTGCCGGGATCGTGACCGCCGGGAAGCGACAGCGTGGTGACGAGAACGTCGTGCAGCCCTATGCCGGCGACGACGATCGCCACCGCGAGCACGAGGGTCACGAGCACCGCGAGGAGCCGTGCCGGCCGGCGCGCGCCCGGGCCTGGGGGCGACGCCTGCGGCGGCGCCGGGGCCCGGCCCAGGCGAGGGTCGCGATCGCGGTCGTGTCTGGAAGGCGAGAGGTCGATCCTGACCATGTCGTCCCATCGGAGCCGTTGGCGAAGTCGGGGAAGCGGCGGCGCTTCCGCTCCCGATTGTCCCCGCTGCGCCACCGGCTGACTCCTGCCGGGCTGCGGGCTCGGGGCCAAAGGCGTGTTCGTCAGCATGCGGTAGGCTTGTCCCAGCGCCCGGGAATCCTGCCTGGGCCCCATCCGAGGAACTCACATGAACGGCATCGTCTACGTCATCTATCTCGCGCTGACGGTCTACGCCTGGCTGATCGTCGCCCGCATGCTCCTGTCTTGGGTGCAGCTGCGCCCCGGAGGCGCCGCGTACAAGGCCAACAAGGTGCTGGTCGACGTGACCGAGCCCTACCTGGCGCCCTTCCGGCGCCTGATCCCGACGGTCCGCATGGGCGCCATGGGCATGGACTTCAGCCCGGTCGTCGCGCTCCTCGTGCTGTTCGTCGCGATGCAGGTGCTGGTGCGCCTGTAGCGTTTGCTGAGTCGAACGGTGACCGACAGCCCACATCTTGGGGCTTGGAACCCGCAACGCCCGCAACGCGAGCCCTAAGGGTTCCGCGCGAGCGTGCCGAAGGGAACGGAGAACGTCATGCGACTCCAGAGACCCGCATCCGCCCGGCGACGCGCGCGCTTCGTCGCCTGCCTGATCGTCGCCTGCGCCGCCGTGCTCGGCGCGGTGGCGGCGCAGCCGCGCGCAAGTCAGGCCGCTGCGGCCCGGCCGATCCCGCCGCAGGTCCGTATCAAGCAGTTGAACGTGCCGGGCGCGCTTGCGCTGACGCCGCTGCGCGCCGCCGCGCCGCCGGTTGCCATCGCCGCGCACGCGCCGGTGGCAGCGCCCGTGACCCTGGACGCCGGCATGCGCTTCTCCATGGCCGGCGTCGTCTGCGACACGCCGCGCGCCGCCGGCGCCGTGGTCGTGCGCCTGCGCACCAGCCTCGACGGAGCGTCCTGGAGCCGGTGGCGCGAGGCCGAGCTCCAGCGGAGCGACCAAGGCGCCAGCGCCGGCGAGTCCTACATCGACCCCGTGTGGGTGCGCGCGGCCCGCTACGTGCAGGTGAGCGCGCGCGCCGCCGCGACCCGCGCGCCGGTCGAACTCGCCAACGTGCGCGTCGCGGCGATCGAGAGCGTCCCGGACGCGGCCGAGACGGCCGCCGCCACCGGCGGCGCGGTGCCTCGGGCCACTGCCGGCGGCCCTGCGCCCCGGGCCGCCGCTGTCGGCCTCGCGGCGCCCTCCGCCAGCCCCAGCCCTTCCGCCAGCCCCAGCCCTTCCGCCAGCCCCACCACGCCCGCCGCCAGCCCCAGCCCTTCCGCCAGCCCCACCACGCCCGCCGTCGTTCCCGCCAAACCCGCCATCGTCACGCGGGCGCAGTGGGGCGCCGACGAGGCGCTGCGCCGCGGCACTCCGAGCTATGCGACGGTCAAGATGGCCTTCGTCCATCACACCGCGACCGGCAACGACTACGCGGCGGCCGACGCGCCGGCGATCGTGCGCGCCATCTACGCCTACCACACGAAGACGCTGGGCTGGAGCGACATCGGCTACGACTTCCTCATCGACCGCTTCGGCGCCATCTACGAAGGCCGCTACGGCGGCGTCGCGCGCGGCGTCGTCGGCGCGCAGGTGCTGGGCTTCAACACCCACAGCACCGGGATCTCGATGATCGGCACGTTCACCGCGGAGGCACCTCCGGTGGAGGCCATGACCTCCCTCGAGAACCTGCTCGCCTGGAAGCTCTCGCTCGGTGGCCTCGACGCGCAGAAGACGGCGACGATGACGTGCGGCTACACGGAGAAGTTCAAGGTCAACCAGGTAGTGACCCTTCCCGTGATCGCCGGCCATCGCGACGCCAACTTCACGGAGTGCCCGGGCGACGCGCTGTATGCGCAGTTGCCGCTCGTGCGCGCCGCGGTGTGGACGCTCATGCACCCGGCGCCGTGGGCCGTCACCCTGAGCGTCTCGGCGACGTCCATCCCAGTGGACGCCACCGTGACCTATGCGGGCTCGGTCACTGGTCTGGGGGGCGCTCCCGGCGTCGGCGTCGTGACGGTGCAGCGACGGCCCACGACGGGCGGTGACTGGGCGGCCTGGCGCACGGCCACGCTCGCGGCCGACGGCACGTACTCGTTCGCGGTCAAGATGACCAGCGCCAACGACTGGCAGTTCCGGGCGGAGATGCCGGCCGCCGGCGCGATGCTCACCGGCGACAGCGCCGTGCAGGTGCTCTCCGTGAAGAAGGCCGCCCTTCCCGGCTGGCGCGTCTCCCTTGGCCTTTCGAGGAAGTCAGTGGCCGCGGGCTCGGCGGTGAGGTACAGCGGCACCGTCCGGACAGTTTCTGGACGCGCGGGACGAGGCACCGTCGCGCTCCAGCGGCGGGCGTCGTCCGGAGGGGCTTGGTACGCGTGGAGGACGCTCCGGTTGAGTCCGTCGGGCGGCTACGCAGTGACGGTCAAGATGACTGCGCGCGCCTCGTGGCAGTTCCGCGCGCGGGTGGCCCCGGCCCCCGGCACGAGCGCCGGTTTCAGCCCTGTCAAGGCCCTGAGCGTGTCCTAGACGGGGCCGCCCGGGTCGCTCCGGCGAGTCGCCCCGGGCTCGCGCGCGGCCGGATGCGGGGCGTGATACCGTCGTGCACGTGAAGATCGCTCTCCTGCAGATAGACCCCACGGTCGGCGACCTCGAAGGCAACGCCGGCCTGCTCGCCGAGGCGGCCGCCGAGGCCGCGCGGGCCGGCGCGGAGCTGGCCGTCGCCGCGGAGCTCTGCCTGCTCGGCTATCCCCCGCGCGACCTCCTCCTGAGCCGCGCCTTCGTGGCGCGCAGCTGGGAGGTCTGCGCGGAGCTGGCCGAGGAACTGCGCGACGGGCCGGCCCTGCTCGTCGGCCTCGCCGAGGCCAACGAGGGCTCTGCCGGCCGGCCTCTGTACAACGCCGCCGCGCTGCTCTCCGGCGGCGCCGTCACGCAGGTCTTCCGCAAGACGCTGCTGCCGACCTACGACGTCTTCGACGAGGACCGCTACTTTGAGCCCGCCGCCGGCCCGCAGCTCATGGACTGGCACGGCCTCCGTCTCGGCATCTCCGTCTGCGAGGACGTCTGGAACGACCACGACTTCTGGCAGCGGCGGCGCTACCACAGCGACCCGGTCGAGGGTCTGGTCGCTGCCGGCGCCGCCGGCATCGTCAACATGTCGGCGTCGCCTTTCGCGATCGGCAAGCAGCCACACCGTGAGGCGATGCTGAGCGCGATCGCCCGCC
>CAIWHY010000215.1 GCA_903912585.1 uncultured Thermoleophilia bacterium
CAGGTACATGCACGAAGGTCGCGCCCGCGGGAAGGTCGTCATCACCGTGTAGGGCGCTCCCCGGCCGGAGCGCGCAGCCGGTCGCTCTCCGAGCGCGCAGCCGGTCATTTGCCGCGAGCGACCGCCTCTTGGGGTGTGGCGGCGTGCGACGGGGCCGGCTGGGCTGCTGCGGGGTGAGGCGTGGCCGGCTGTGGCGCCGTGGGAGTGGCGGCCGCGGCGTACCTGCAGCGCCCGGCGAGCTCCCGGATGTAGGCGCGGTTCGCCGGCTCCCGCTGCCAGCGGCGGATGTACCACCATCCCCAGAGGTGCTCCAGCATCCGCTCGAAGCGCAGGCGCACGAGGTACTTGAGGCTGCGCCTCAGCGAGTAGAAGTGCCGGTAGCCCTTGACGACGCCGGTCTGCAGCTCGACCGGCGTCATCTGCTGCGGCTCGAAGATGACGTGCTGGCCGTCGTAGAACTGCCAGCGCTCCTCGAAGACGCGGTCGTCGCCGTTCATCATTTCGTACTGCTTGGTGCCGAGCCCCGGCGTGAGCACGTTGAGCATCAGGCTGTCGATGCCGTGCTTCTCGGCGAAGGCGACGGTGTCCCGCGTCGTCCGCTCGGTGTCGTTGTCGGCGCCGATGACGAACATGCCGTGGCACTTGATGTCGTGCCGGTGCAGCGCCGCGATGCAGTCCGTGATGTCCTCCACCGTCTGCGACTTGGCGTAGCTGTCCAGGGTGGCCTGATCGACCGACTCGAAGCCGAGGGCGAGGCGGTTGCACCCGGACTGCCGCATGAGCGCCAGCAGTTCCTCGTCGCGCGCCACGTCGCTGCGCACCTGCGCCATCCACCGCGGCGTGAGGCCGCGCTCGATCATCATCCTCAGGAGCGTCTTGAGGCGCCGCTTGTCGGCGGCGAAGTTGTCGTCGTAGAAGAAGACCCGCTTCGGCCTCTTGGCCTCGAGCTCGGCGATGACGCTCTCGGGGCTGCGAAAGCGGTACTTGCGGCCGAACATCATCGTCACGGTGCAGAAGGTGCAGTCGAACGGGCAGCCCAGGCTCGTCATGATGGGCGTCTCCCAGATGCGCTCCGCGCCGACGATCAGAGAGAGGTCCGGTACCGGGAGCGAGTCGAGGTCCGCGACGCGCTCGCGCAGCTCGTTGTGCACGGCGCGCCCGTCGCGCCAGAAGGAAAGGCCGCGTACGCTCTCGAGCTCGCGCTCGCCGGCGAGGGCCTCGATGAGTTCCAGCATGAGGCCGTCGCCGCCCTCGCCGCGAGCGACGAAGTCGGCGTGCGGCAGGGCGTCGTCGGGCACGAACGTCGGGTGCGGGCCGCCGATGATCACGCGCAGTCCGGAGGCCCGCAGCTCGTCGGCCAGCGCGTAGGCGGCCGGCGCGGTCGACGTGGTCGTCGAGATGCCGACGAGATCCGCTGAGGCCACATCGCCGCGGTCGATCGGCGCCGCCTGGGGGCAGTAGATCAGCACGTCGTGGCCGGCGGCCTTGAGCGTCGCGCCGATCAGCGGCAGGCCGAGGCGCGGGTAGAATCCGTAGGAGAGGATGTTGACGCTCGGCGGAGCCGGCTCGATGAGGCGGACCTTGAGGCGTGTCGTCGGCGAGGGCATGAGGCGGATTGTACCCCTCCCGCGCCAGGAGTGTCCGTGAGCCGGCGCGAGCGACGTTCGAGATCGGCCTCAGCCCCCCCTGCGATCACGTCTTCAGCCGCTCCCGGCGAGCGTGGCCTCAGCCGCCCTCGACGAACGCGGCGCGGAGCGCCTGCTGGACGGCGTCGTCCAGCTTGAGTCCCTCGGCGAAGTACGCTTCGATCGTGCCGAACTCCGTGCGCATCGCATCGCGCGCTGCCTCCAGGTACTCCGGCGCCACCGCGACCACCGGTGTCAGCACGTCCGGGTCGCCGCCCAGCGCCCGGAAGCGGTCGAGGAGCGGCTGCTCCGCCGGCAGGAGCTCCACGTTGGTGAGCAGGTACTCCTGCATCACCACGTCCTCCGGGACGCCGAGCAGCGTGAG
>CAIWHY010000216.1 GCA_903912585.1 uncultured Thermoleophilia bacterium
ACGAACACGCAGATGCTGTCGCGCAGAGCGTCGCGCAGCGCCTCGATGCCAGCCGCTGTGCCGGCGCTGCAGGGCAGCACGGGCATGCCGATGTCCCGGTAGGGCAGCAGCAGCGCCGTCAAGTCGTGCAGCTCATCGTCAGACAGAAGGTCGACCTTGTTCACGGCGAGTACTGGTCTCGCTCCGGACCGTTCGACGGCGACAAGGTAGCGGTCGATGAGGCGCGGGTGCAGCGGCGGTGCCTTGGCCGCCACGACGACCACGACCGCGTCGATGTTGGCGGCGATGGCGCGCACGCGCGCCCGGTCGTGCGGGTCGGCGCGCGTCAGCAGGCTGCGGCGCGGCAGCACCTGCGTGACGCGGAGGACCTCGCCGTACTCCTCCAGGAGCACGTCGTCGCCGACGGCGAGGAGGGTCTGCTGCCGCCTCGCGATCTCTCGGCGCAGGACTGCGTCGCGGAGCTCGCCGCCGGTCTGCACGCGGCAAGTCCCGGCGCCGATGCCGACGACGGTGCCGCGGGCGCCGCCTTCTGGTGCGGGCCCGGAGCCTCCAATGCCGGGGTCGGTCTGATCGCCGGGTGACGACCCGAGCTCTCTGCGCTGCTTCTTGGCCACGATGGGATATGCCCCGCTCGTCGGTGTCCTCGCTGCCGCAGGTGCGGCAGTGCCCGCAAGCGTACCGTGCGCGCGGTCGTTTTGCGCCACGCAGGCGTGGATAGGTTCGCAGCGAGACTGCCGCCGGCCTTCACTGCCGGGGTCGAACGAAAGGGGAGAGATGTTCAAGGGATTCCGCGAGTTCATCATGCGCGGCAACGTCATCGATCTGGCCGTCGCCGTGGTCATCGGCGCCGCTTTCGGAGCGGTCGTGAAGGCGTTCGTCGACGCGCTCCTGACCCCGCTTGTCGGCGCCATCTTCGGGAAGCCGGACTTCTCCGGCCTCGTGTTCACGATCAACGGGAGCGCCTTCCACTACGGGGTCTTCATCAACGCCCTGATCTCGTTCCTGCTCATCGCCGCCGCCGTCTACTACGTGGTCGTGGTGCCGATGAACCGCCTCGCCGAGCTGCGCAAGCGCGGCCAGGACCCCGAGACCAAGGAGTGCCCCGAGTGCCTGAGCGAGATCCCGCACGGCGCCCGCAAGTGCGCCTTCTGCGGATCGCCGCAGAACGACGCAGCGCCCGCCTGAGGCGGGGAAGTACGCATTGACGATCTCGCCGGCCGGGGGCCCCGACTCGGGAAGGGGAGCGACAAGCACGGCGCGACGTGACCGCGAGGTCGCGGGGCCGGCCGGCACGGGCGCGGCGCGAACGGGGTCGCGCGCCACGCCGACGACGGCCGAGTCGCTCTTCGACCTTTCTCGGGGACGGCAGGCGACGCTCTCGATCGCCCAGCCCGGCCTCGCGGCGGTGCTCGCAGCGGGCGGGATGCCCGGGGCGCGCGTTGTGGCGATCGGCTTGGTCGCCGCCTGGGCCGGCTTCTTCGCCGTCTTCTCCCTGAACGACGTGCTCGACCGGCGCGTGGACGCGGCGGCGTTGCGCGCCGGCAAGGCCGAGGTGGACGGCTACGACCTCGATGCTGCCTTCCTGCGTCACCCGCTGGCGCAGGGCGCGTTGAGCTTGCGCCTGTCACTGGTCTGGGTCGCCGGCCTTGTCCTGGTGGCCGCCGCAGGCGCCTGGCTCCTGGGTCCGCAGTGCCTCGGACTCTTCGCCGTGGCCGTCGCGCTGGAAGTGATGTACTGCGGCCTCCGTTCGGTCACCTGGGCCAAGACGATCGTCTCCGGCGTCATGGTCGGCTGCGGGGGGCTGGCCGGATGGGCCGCCGTGGCCCCGCTGCACTGGAGTGCGCTGCCGGTGTTCGTCTTCCTCGCGCTCTGGGAGATCGGCTGCCGCAACCTCGCCAACGACCTCGCCGACCTCGGGCCGGACCGTGCCGTCGGCATCCGCACGGTCGCGACGACGTTCGGCCCGGCGGTCGCCACGCGCGCCAACCTCGCGGTCGCGACGGCGGTGCTCCTGACGGTGCCGTTCCTCGGCCTCAGCGGATGGGGGCTCGCAGCGGCGCTGGCCAGCGGCGCCTTCCTCGTCGCGTGGCCGGCGGTGCGATTGTACCGGGATCCCTCCAGCGCCCGGGCCGGCTGGTATTTCAACGTCGCCAGTCTGTACCCGGTCGCGGTCCTGCTGGCCGCCGGGGGCGCGTGGGCGGCTGGGCGCCTGTGAGCGTGGCCGGGCCGCGCGCGGCCGAGGTCGCCGCGCTCTTCGACCGCAACGCGGCCAACTACGACCGCGTGAACACCGCCATCTGCTTCGGCCTCGACCAGCGCTGGCGGCGCTGGGCGGCCGCGAAGGCGTTGGCGGCGCCGCGCCTGGGCGAGTCGGGACCGCCGCGCGTGCTCGACGCCTGCGGCGGCTCCGGGCTCGTCGCGCTCGAGCTTGCCCGCCGTGGCGCTCGCGTGACGGTCGCCGACGCGAGCGGCGGCATGCTCGCGCTGGCCCGCAGCCGTGCCGAGTTTGAGGGCCTGCGGCTCGAGGTCGTGCAGGCCGACCTGTCGGCGGGCGCCGAGGTCGGCGCGGCCGGGCCGCCAGCCGCAGCGTCCGGTCTCCCGGGTGCGCCGTTCCACGCGCTCACGCTGGCCTTCGGCCTTCGGTACGTCGAGGATCCCGCGGGGCTGCTGCGCGGCCTCGCGGCTGCGCTCGTCCCCGGCGGCTCGCTTGTGCTGCTCGAGGCGGTCGTACCGCGCGGCGGATTCGCCGCGCGGATCGCCGGCCGCTACTTCTTCGACGTCGCCCCGCGCGCGGGCGCGCTGCTGGCCGGGAGCGGCGAGCTCTACCGGGAGCTGACGGCCACCGTCCGCGCGCTCGGCTCGGCCGGCGACCTGCTG
>CAIWHY010000217.1 GCA_903912585.1 uncultured Thermoleophilia bacterium
AGCTTCTGGCCGTAGGCGGTCAGCCTCCGCAGGTTCGCCGGCGCCAGCGGATCCTGCGCCCCCCGCCAGGTCACCAGCGTGTAGATCGGCGCCAGCGCCGAGACGTCGAAGCGCGACTGCAGGATGTCGTAGCCCTGGCGCGACTCCGAGCTCTGCGGGAGCGCCGTCGCCCCCGGGATCTCGCGCTCGATGTGCAGCACCGGCCAGGCGAAGACGAGGACGATCGCGAGCGTGCCCACGAGCACGACGACGGGATGCCGCATGACCCCGTCCGACCAGCGGCCCCAGAAGGCTCCCTCCTTGCCCGACCGGCCGATGATGCGCAGAGCGTTCACGCGCGGGCCGAGGATCGCCAGAAGCGCCGGCAGAAGGGTCAGGGCGGCGAGCACGGAGAACATCACGACGAGCGCGCCGCCGAGCCCCATCGAGCGCATCGACATGAACGGGATGCTCACCAGGCCGAGGAGACCGACGACCACGGTAAGGCCGCTGAAGAAGATGGAGCGGCCGGCGAGCGCCACCGTCGTGACGACCGCCTCCTCGACGCCGCGGCCGGCGCGCAGCTCCTCGCGGAAGCGGCCGACCATGAACAGCGAGTAGTCGATGCCGACCGCGAGGCCGAGCAGCGTCGCCACGTTCATCGCAAACACGGAGATGCTGAGGAAGTGCGACAGCACCCAGAAGCAGCCGAGGGTGACCGTGACCGCCATGCCGCCGCCGATGACCGGCAGGGCGGCGGCCACCAGCGTACCGAAGATGAGGACGAGGACGATGACGGCGACCGGGATCGTGTAGCTCTCCGCCGTCCGCAGGTCCTTGGCCGAAGTACTCTCGATGTCCGCGTAAACGGCCGGGTCGCCGGTGATGTACGTCGTCAGAGACGTCGGCTTCAGGGTCGCGCGGATCGCCGGGATCAGGCGCTGGACCTGCTCGGTCACGGCGTCGAACGAGAGCACCGCGAATGTCGCGCGACCGTCGCTCGAGACGAAGCCGCTGTCGCCCGTCGAGGCCGCGGTCTGGACCCCGAGGAGCCGGGGGAACCTCGTCTTGTCGATGCCCGAAAGCGCCGCCTTGACCTGCGCCTGGAAGGCGGAGCTGCGGGCGTCGAGCGTCGCGCTCGTGAAGACGATCGTGAGCTGGGCCGGCCCGAACCCGAGCCTGTCCTGCATCGCCTGCTGGGCCTGCTGGGAGGGCGTCGCGGGATTCGTGAAGCCGCCGCCCTTGAGGCGTGGCGGCACGTGCGCCGTCGCCACGAGGCCTGCGGCGAAGGCCACGACCCACGCCAGCACGATGATCCTGCGGCGCCTGTAGGCGAACCGCCCGATGGCGGCAAACACGCGGGCAGACCTCCTTGGGGACGCCTGAACGATATACTAACGGCGCAAACCCAGTGCCCCTTGGAGGGCTCGCAGGCCATGACGCAAGCGCACGAGAAGACATCCGCAGGAGGGGTCGTCGTCCGCCGGGACGGCATCGCCGAAGTGTGCCTCATCCGGCCCGCCGGCCGCCGCGTTTGGGGGCTGCCCAAAGGCGGCGTGGAGGCCGGCGAGACTCTGGCTCAGACCGCCGTGCGCGAGGTGGCGGAGGAGACCGGACTCGAGGGTGTCGTCGACGACACCCTCGGCACCATCGACTACTCCTTCTACTCGCGTGAAGAGGGCAGCCGCATCCACAAGACCGTGCACTACTACCTCATGCATTCGACCGGCGGCGACACCGCCGACCACGACCACGAGGTCAGCGAGGCGCGCTGGGTGAGGATCCGTGACGCCATGCACCTCATGACGTATCCCAACGAGCGGGAGATGGTCCGCCGCGCCGCCGAGAGCCTCGGCGAGACGGTCGACTGAAGCTCAGGACCAGGTGAGCGGCTCGTGCACCGAGCGTGCCTCGCGCACGCTGGTCTCGAGCGCCGCAAGCATCTCCGTCGGGTCGGCGTCCACGTAGTCGTAGTGCGCGAGCGCGAACACGTAGTCGCTCGCGCCTCCCGGCGCGACGCACACGTCGAGCTCGCGCCGCAGCCGCTCAGCCGCGCCGGCGAGTCCGCGGCGGCTGATGTCCGGCAGCACCAGCAGGAAGCCGCCTTGCTGCGTGAGCCCGATGCTGTCGTAGCGGCGCAGGTTCCCGCGCAGGCAGTCCCCTACCTGCGGGAGCGGACCGGCGCCATGACTGTCCGCAGCCTCGCCGCCCGCCTGAGACTCCAGAGCCAGAAGGCCGAGTGACAGGTTCATCCGCTGACAACGGTTCACCTCGAGATCCAGGCGCGCGAAGAGCTCGCCCGACTTGACGGCGCCGGAGGCGCCGTCGACGGGCGAGGCGTCCGCCGCGCGCGCCCGCAGGCTGAGGATCGTCTCCTCGAGGCCTGCGGAGTAGCCGGAGGCGATGCGCGTCGTCGCGACGCGCTCAAGCGCGCGCAGGCGCCGGCAGGCCTCCGGCGCACGCTCGTCGTCGCAGGACTCAAGGCCCGCGAGGAGGATGCCGTTCATCTCCGCGTATGCGGAGATGATGGCCGCCACGGACATGCTCTGGCTGATCCCGGCGCCGCGAGACGCGGCTTCCACGGCGCCGAGAAACGGCTCCTGGTCGCCGCCCGCGACGGTACGCTCCAGAAGGGGCAGCATGGGTTCCCAAAAGCTGCGACCCACGTCGTCGAGGTCGGCCTCGCGGAACAGTGTAGTGATGAGATCGCGCACGGCCAAACCTCCTGGCCCACGGCGTCGGGGCACCCCGGCACCTGATTGGAGTGTACCGCCGCGCCGAGAAGGGCAATCCGTTGCGGGTGCCGCTGTGCTACGGTTCGCAGTGACCAAGGAGGGCGGCATGCACGTGACTCTGCTCGGGACTATGGGCTGGATGCCGAGCGACCGGCGCGAGACGACGAGCTTCCTGTGGCACGACGAGCGTTCGCTCTTCATCCTCGACGCCGGCACGGGCCTGCGCCGCCTGCTCGAGGCTCCTCAGGCGGCGCTGCTCGAGGGTCACGACGAAGTGCACCTCTTCCTCACCCACTACCACCTCGACCACGTCTGCGGGCTGGCGTATCTGCCCGGAGTGCTGCCCGGGCGCCGGCTCGTGATCCACGCCGCCGCGGAGTCGGTGACCGGCGTCGACCCCGAGCGCGCCGTCGGCGGCCTCCTGCGCAAGCCGTACAACCCGCGCGATTGGGAGGAACTGGAGGACATCCGCGTGGAGGCGCTCGCCGCAGGAAGCAACGTGGTCGCCGGGCACATCGTCGGCGTGCGTGCGCAGCAGCACTCGGACGTCAGCGTCGCCTACCGCTTCGACGACGAACTGGTGCTCGCCACGGATACGCGCGCCGACCTGGGCACGGCCGAGTTTGCCGCCGGCGCCCACGTGCTGCTGCACGAGGCGTGGTACAACGGCGCGGACCCGCTGACGGAGGCGTCGCCGCCCGAGCTGCGGCCCGGCTACGCGGCCCACAGCGAGGCGGCCGCCGTCGCCCGGATTGCCGCCGACGCAGACGTCGGCCGCCTCGTCCTCATGCACCTCAACCCGCTGCACGACGACGCCTATCACCAGCGCCTTGCAGCCGCCGCGCGCGCCGGGTTCGCGCGGACCGAGTTGCATCCGGACGGCGCGGTCCTCGACACGAGCGCGGCCCTTTGACTCCTCCCTCGCGCCCTGCGAGCAATCGCGCCGAAGTGCCCGCTTGATCCGCTTCGCCAACAGGAAGTCGCTCGTGGCCGCCATCGTCGTCGTCGCGCTGGTCGTGTTCCTGGTGCCCGCCTTCGTGGCGTACCGCTACACCGCCCCGCTCCAGCGGGGTCAGTTCGTCACGCACCCGTGGCGCGGCTGGGCGTTCGCCTGGGCCGCGCTCGCCGTGCCCGGCAACGCCGAGCTCAAGACGTCTGGCATGGCGCTGCGCAAGGCCGACTGGCTCTTCAAGGGCACCGCCGTCGACCCACGTGAGGTGCAGCTGCTCTACGTGCCCAAGGGCAAGCCCTACACGTTCAGCAACGCCATCGGCGGCCGCACCGTGACCCACACGGTGGTGCCCCGCTACCGCTTCGTCTGGCAGGTCCAGGGCGTCGTGGACACCGTCTCCAAGCGTTCCGACACGGTCGTCGCCCTGCTCGACTACGCGACCGGCGCGGTCCTCTACGACGTGCGCGACGACCTGCGCCCGGCCGACCTGGTGCGGGAGCCCACGGCGACGCCGAGCCCGTCGGGGTCGCCGCAGACAGAGCTGAAGCCCACGGCGTCGCCGGCGCCGTCGGCCACACCCTGACCTGGCCGGCAACGTGAGACTCCTCGCCGTCGCCGTGTACGACACATCCTGGTTCAAGGCGATCCTCTACGTCCTCATCGCCATGGCCGCGGCGCGCATCGCCGACGCACTGCTCAAGCGCCGGGACAAGGTCCAGGCCAAGCTCGCGGGGCGGGAGCCGGACCCGGCGGAGCAGACTCGCTACGTGATGATCCGCCGGCTCATCGTCGCCGCCATCCTCTTCTTCGGGGTGGCCATGGCCCTTTGGCAGTTCCAGGCGGTCTCGGCGCTGGCCAAGACCCTCCTCGCCTCGGCGGCGATCTTCGGCGCCGTCATCGGCATCGCCGCGCGCGCACCACTCGCGAACCTGGTGAGCGGCATCATGCTGGCCTTCTCGCAGCCGGTGCGCCTCAACGACTACATCAGCGTCGACGACGTCTACGGCACGGTTGAGCGGATCTCGCTCACCTACACCTTCATCCGCACGCCCGACGACGACCGCGTCGTCATCCCCAACGAGGCCTTCGCCAACCGCGTCGTGCACAACTACACCATGGGCGCGCCGGGGAGCATCCTCACGGTGGCGTTCACCGTGCCGCAGGGCGGCGACGTGGAGGCGGCAAGGGTCGCCGCTCTTGCCGTCGCCGAC
>CAIWHY010000218.1 GCA_903912585.1 uncultured Thermoleophilia bacterium
ACCGGTGAGGCCATCGCCGAGCGCACGGCAGAGCTGCTCGGCGCGATGCTCGCACGTAACCGCGTGGAGATCCCGGACATCGTCAGCGTCATCCTGAGCGCCACGCCGGACCTGCGCGCCGACTTCCCTGCGGTCGCGGCGCGCAGCATCGGCCTCTCGCAGACGCCGCTGCTCTGCTGCCAGGAGATCCCCGTCGAGGGCGCCGTCGCCCGCTGCGTGCGGGTCCTCATGCACACGTATCTGCCCGGCGACGGGGACGTCCATCACGTCTACCTGCACGGCGCGCGGCAGCTGCGCCTCGACCTCCCGGAGTGACGTGATGCGGCTCACCCCGGCGCTTGAGGACATCGTGGCGTATGAGCCCGGCCAGCCCATCGAGCTCGTGATGAGGCGCTTCGGCCTCAGCGAGGTCGTCAAGCTGGCCTCCAACGAGTTCCCGCAACCGCCGTTCCCCGAGGTCCGGGAGGCGATCGTCGCCGCCATCGGGGAGCTCAACCGCTACCCGGACGGAGACTCCACCGACCTGCGCGCCGCGCTCGCGGCCCACTACGGCGTCGGCCCCGGGCAGGTCGCGGTGGGGGCCGGTTCCTGCGAGCTGCTGATGCTCCTCGGTGACGTGCTGCTCGAGCCGGGCGACGAGGTCGTCTTCGCCGACCCTTCGTTCGTGGTCTACAACGACATCTGCCTGGTGCACGGGGCCACCGCGGTCAAGGTGCCGCTGGCCGACTTCGCACACGATCTCGACGCCATGGTCGCCGCGGTCACGCCGCGTACCAAGATGGTGATCGTCTGCAATCCCAACAACCCGACCGGCACGTACGTGCCGGTGGAGGGCATCGCGCGGCTCGTCGCGGCCGTCCCCGACGACGTGCTCGTCGTCGTCGACGAGGCGTACAACGAGTTCGTCACGGCGGCGGACTCCCAGGACGCGCTCAAGCTGCAGGCGACGCACGAGAACGTCGTCGTCCTGCGCACGTTCTCCAAGATCTACGGCCTCTGCGGCTTGCGCGTGGGCTACGGCCTGGGCCCGG
This sequence comes from uncultured Thermoleophilia bacterium, assembly GCA_903912585.1. Lineage (GTDB taxonomy): Bacteria > Actinomycetota > Thermoleophilia > UBA2241 > UBA2241 > CAIXSE01. The sequence continues at coordinate 1,032 of CAIWHY010000218.1, forward strand.
AGGAACTGCGCCAGGCCTTCGACAAGGTCAGGCAGCCGTTCAACGTCAATCGCCTCGCGCAGGCCGCCGCCACCGAGGCGCTCAAGCACCAGGACCAGGTCGCCGGGCGGCGGGACGAGAACGCCCGGCTGCGCGCGGGCATGGTCGCGGCGCTGGCCGCTCGCGGCCGCGCCACCGTGCCGAGCGAGGCGAACTTCATGCTCGTGCGCACGCGCGACCTCCGCCATCCGCACGACGAGGTGTGCGGCGTCCTGCTCTCGATGGGCGCCATCGTGCGCGACGGCAACGCCCTCGGCTGCCCCGGGTGGGCCCGGGTAAGTGTGGGTACACAATCCGAGATCGACTTCTTCCTGCAGCAGCTGGCCGCCCTCGAGGTGGACGCGCCGCAGGACGTCCAGGGGAGGTAGAGCTGAGCATGATGGTCATCATGCACGAGGCGGCGACGGAAGCGGACGTCGCCCACGTCGTGGCACGCATCGAGGAGATCGGCGCGAGCGCACACATCTCGTCCGGAGACCGCGTGACGATCATCGGCGTCATCGGCGACCGCGAGGAGATCACGCAGCTTCCGCTCGAGGCCATGCCCGGCGTCGACCGCGTGGTCGCCGTCCTCAAGCCCTACAAGCTCGTGGGACGCGAGTTCCACCCCGACGACACCGTCATCGACGTGCGCGGCGCCAAGATCGGCGGCGACCACTTCGCGATCATCGCCGGGCCGTGCTCGGTGGAGACGCCGGAGCAGGTGCTCGAGGCCGCCCGGGCCGTCAAGGCGGCGGGCGGCCACATGATGCGCGGCGGCGCCTTCAAGCCGCGCACCTCGCCCTATGCCTTCCAAGGTCTCGGCGAGGAGGGCCTGCGCATGCTCGCCGCGGCGCGCGACGACACCGGGCTGCCGATCGTCACCGAGGTGATGGACCCGCGCGACCTCGACGTCGTCTGCGAGTTCGCCGACGTCATCCAGATCGGCGCCCGCAACACGCAGAACTTCCTCCTCCTCGCGGAGGTCGGGAAGGCCGACAAGCCGGTGCTCCTCAAGCGCGGGCCCGCCACCACCATCGAGGAGCTCCTCATGGCGGCCGAGTACATCGTCAAGGAGGGCAACCGCGACGTGATCCTCTGCGAACGCGGCATCCGCACCTTCGAGCCGGCGACGCGCAACACGCTCGACATCAGTGCGGTGCCGGTGATCAAGATCGCCAGCCACCTGCCGGTGGTCGTCGACCCGAGCCACTCGGCCGGACGCCTCGACCTGGTGCTGCCGCTCTCGCTCGCCGGCGTGGCCGCCGGCGCCGACGGCATCATCGTGGAGACGCACCCGAACCCGGAGCACGCCCTCTGCGACGGCCCGCAGGCGCTGCCCACGGCGGTGTTCGGCGAGTACGCCGGCCGCGTGCTCGACCTGGCCCGCTGGGCCGGCAAGACGGTCACCTGACGCCGTGAACGACGCCCCCGTCAGCTCCATCGCCGTCATCGGGGTCGGGCTCATGGGCGGCTCGCTCGGGCTCGCCGCCCGCGAGCGCGCGGGGGTCGCCGAGGTCCGCGGCTTCAGCCGGACCGCGGCGACGCTCGAGCAGGCACTGGAGCTCGGCGCCATCAGCCGCGCCTGCGCCAGCCTCGAAGAGGCCGCCGAGGGCGCGGACATCGTCTTCGTGTGCACGCCGGTCCGCCTCGTCGCGGGCCACGTCAAGGCCGCGCTCGCCGCGGCGCCGGAGCACGCGGTCGTGAGCGACGTGGGCAGCACCAAGGCGCCGCTCATGCGCGCCCTGACGCCGCAGGAACAGCGACGCTGCGTCGGCGGCCACCCGCTCTGCGGCTCGGAGACGGCCGGGGTGGGCAACGCGCGCGCCTCGCTCTACGACGGCGCCACGTACTTCGTCACGCCGGGCGCGCACGTCGACGCCGGCGCCTATCAGCGCCTCTACGGCTTTCTCGGCCAGATCGGCGCCCGCCCGGTCGCCGTGGACCCCGAGGAGCACGACCGCATCATGGCGGTGGTGAGCCACCTGCCGCACGTGATCGCCAACGTCCTGATCACGCAGGCGGGCGTGCAGCCGGGGGCCCGCGACGCGCTCCTCTCGGCGGGCCCCAGCTTCCGCGACCTCACGCGCATCGCGGGCAGCAACCGGCGCGTCTGGACCGACATCTTCCTCGAGAACCGCGCCGCCCTGCTGGCCGCGCTGGCGACCTTCCAGGAAGGCCTGCAGGAGATCCTCGAGGCGCTCGCCGCCAACGACGCGGACCGCCTCGGCGACGCCATCGCGCGGGCGGCCGAGCAGCGCGAGCGCATGCTCGCGGCGGGCAGTCTGCCGGCGCGCGAGCTGCACCGCCTGATCGTGCGCGTCTCCGACCGGCCCGGCGTCTTCCAGGCGATCATGGTCGCGCTCGGCGACGCCGGCATCAACATCGAGGACCTGCAGATGCACCACATGAGCGCCGAGCTCGGCGGCACGCTCACCGTGTACGTGCTCGGCGAGGCCGCGGCAGAGCGCGGCGCGCACGTGCTCGCCGGGCTGGGCTACGACGTGATCAGCGCTGCGGTCGCCGAATGACCGTCGTCGCCATCGACGGGCCCGTCGGCTCGGGCAAGAGCGCCGTGGCGCGGCGCGTCGCCGCGCGCCTCGGCTACGTCTACCTCGACACCGGCGCGATGTACCGGGCCGTCGGGCTGCTGGCCACGGAGGCCGGCGTGCCGCTCGACGACGAGCCCGCCGTCCTCGCGGCCGCCGCCGCCGCGCCGC
>CAIWHY010000219.1 GCA_903912585.1 uncultured Thermoleophilia bacterium
CCCTCCTCCTCCTTGATCCGCAGCAACCGCTCGGCGACGTAGTCCAAAGCTTCGTCCCACGTCGCCTGCTCCCAGATGCCGCCCCGCTTGATGAGCGGGTGGACGATGCGGTCCGGACTGTCGAGGAGGTCGGTGTGGAAGCGGCCCTTGACGCAGAGCGAGCCCTGGTTGACGGGCGCATCGTAGGCCGCCGTGACGCCGACGACCTCGCCGTCGGCGACGTTGAGGTCGAAATTGCAGCCGACGCCGCAGAACGGACAGGTCGTGCGCACCTTGGTGCGCTTCCAGGCCGGCGTGGGCAGAAGCTGCTTGTTCATCAACGCCCCCGTGGGGCAGATGTCCGCGCACTGGCCGCAGAAGCGGCAGAAGTCGGTGTTCAGCGGGTGATCGAATGAGGTCTGGATGACGGAGTCGAACCCGCGCCTCGTGAAGCCGATGGCCTCCGTGACCTGGACGTCGCGGCACACGTCCGCGCACTTGCCGCAGAGGATGCAGCGGTTGGGGTCGTAGGCGATGAGCGGCTGGTCCTCGACCGCATCGTAGCCACGCGATTCGGAGCCCTGGAAGCGGTTCTTGAACACCTCGTAGTCGATGCCGTTGCGCTGCAGGTCGCACTCGCCGTTGGCCTCGCAGGTGCACTGCAGGCAGAGCTGCGCACCGCGCACCGCCTCGTCCTCGTGGAACCCGAGTTCGATCTGCTCGAAGTTGGTCTTACGGTCCTCCGGCCAGAGCTTGGGCATCTGGGCAGGCGCTTCCATCTCGGTCACGCCGGTGTTGATGTCGAGGAACACCGGCGGCACCTCGGCCATGCGGCGCACGCCGGGGTCCATCGTGCCCTTTGAGGTGAGCGCCTCGAGATACGGGGTGCGCCGCAGATCGTGCAGCTCCTTCGACACCTCGCTCATGTCAAGGCCGCGCAAGTAGTTGTCTATCGACCAGGCAGCCTTCTTGCCCTGGGCGATCGCCTGCACCACGGTCTGCGCGCCGAGCACGGCGTCGCCGCCGGCGAAGACCTTGGCGTCGGCGGTCTGCAGCGTCCAGTCGTCGACGGCGAGGGTGCGCCAGCGCGTGTGCTTCAGGCCCTGCTCCTCGCCGGCGCCGTCGAGCTGCGGGTACTGGCCGATGGCGCTGATCACCTGGTCGCACTCGACCACGAACTCGGAGCCTTCGAGCGGCACCGGGCGGCGGCGGCCCGACGCGTCCGGCTCGCCGAGCTCCATGCGGATCATCTCGATGCCGTGCACGTGGCCGTCGTCGCCGGTGAGCACGCGCACCGGGGCCACCTGGAGCACGAAGCGCACGCCCTCCTCCTCGGCCTCGTCGACCTCGGTGTGGTGGGCGGGCATCTCCGTGCGCGAGCGCCGGTAGAGGCAGGTGACCTCGGCGGCGCCCTGCCGCACGGCCGTGCGGCAGGCGTCCATCGCCGTGAAGCCGCCGCCGATGACGGTGACTTTGTTGCCGCAGGCGACGGTGCCGTCGCGCTCGAGGTCGCCGAGGAAGTCGACGGCGGTGACGACGCCGGGGGAGCCCTCGCCCTCGCAGCCGAGCGCGTTGGCGTTGAAGGCGCCGAGGGCGAGGAAGACGGCGTCGTAGCCGGCGCGCAGTTCGTCGAGCTGGAAGTCGGTGCCGAGGCGCACGTTCGTCTCGAGCTCGACGCCCATGCGCCAGAGGATGTTGAGCTCGGCGTCGATGATGTCGCGCGGCAGACGGTAGGACGGGATGCCGTAGCGCAGCATGCCGCCCGGCTTGGGCTGCGCCTCGTAGATCTTGACGGCGTGGCCCTCGAGGCGGGCGTAGAAAGCGGCGGCGAGGCCGGCGGGCCCGCCGCCCACGATGGCGATTCGGCGGCCGGAATCCGGCTTGGGCTCGTGCGG
>CAIWHY010000220.1 GCA_903912585.1 uncultured Thermoleophilia bacterium
ACCTTGTAGCCCGAGTAGACGTGAGAGTCGATGCGCACGCCGAAGCCACCGGGAGGGTTGAACGCCTCGACAGTGCCGGGGTGCGGACGGAAGTTGTGCGCCGGGTCCTCGGCGTTGATGCGGAACTCGATGGCGTGGCCCTGCACCCGAACATCGTCCTGGGTGATGGGCAGTCCCTCGCCGGCGGCGAGGAGGATGCCGGTCTTCACGATGTCGATGCCGGTGACCATCTCGGTGACGCAGTGCTCGACCTGGACGCGCGTGTTCATCTCCATGAAGTAGAAGCTGCCGTCCGAGTCGAGCAGGAACTCGACCGTGCCGGCGCCCTCGTAGTCTGCCGCCACGGCCGCGGCGACGGCGGCCTCGCCCATCTGCCGCCGCAGCTCCGGGCTCACGGCCGGCGAGGGCGCCTCCTCGATGAGCTTCTGGTGGCGCCGCTGGATGCTGCAATCGCGCTCGCCGAGGTGGATGCCGTGCCCCTTGCCGTCGGCGAGCACCTGGATCTCGATGTGGCGCGGCGCCTCGATGTACTTCTCCACGTACACGGCGCCGTTGCCGAACGCAGCCTCGGCCTCGGCTTGAGCCTGACGGACGGCCGCCTCCAGCTCCGCGGGTTCCCTGACGATGCGGATGCCCTTGCCGCCGCCGCCGGCGGACGCCTTGACCATCACCGGCAGGCCGACCTCGCGGGCGACGGCCGCGGCCGCCGCCACGTCCTCGATGATGCCCGGCGAGCCGGGCGTGACCGGCACGCCGGCGGCGGTCATCGTCGCCCGCGCCGCCGCCTTGTCGCCCATGAGGTCGATGGACTCCGGCGAGGGACCGATGAACTTGAGGCCCTGCTCGCGACAGAGCCGTGAGAAGGCGGCGCGTTCGGCGAGGAAGCCGTAGCCGGGGTGGACAGCGTCGGCACCGGTCTGCAGCGCCGCCTGGATGATGGCCGGCATCACGAGGTAGCTCTGGGCGGCCGGCGCGGGGCCGATGCAGACCGCCTCGTCGGCGTAGCGCACGTGCAGGCAGTCCCCGTCGGCCTCCGAGAACACGGCCACGGAGGCGACGCCGAGTTCCTTGCAGGCGCGGATCACGCGGATGGCGATCTCGCCGCGATTGGCGATGAGGACCTTGCCGAACATGCACGCTCCTTCGCGATGTGTGGCGGAGTATAGCAACCGGCCCGCGGCCGTTCCGCGCTCTGGCAACGCTTTGAGCCGCGCGGGCCTCATCTGCGGCCCGGGGATGCCGATACCGAACCCGCGAGACCGGACAGGACTACTCACCGGGCTTCGGCCCGGCATCTCATCCTCTCTCTCAGCCGGGCCGGTCTCCTTCGCTACTTGCACGGACCGCCCGCATCCGTGTGAAGGCCCCCGCCGGCCCGGCACTTTCTCCTCACGCTGTGCTTCGCCGCGTGCGGCGCGGCGCACGCCGCGTGCCGCGTCGAACGTCGACCCCACGCGCGCTCCCGGGCGCGCGGGAACGGCTGGCGATGCGCTACACTTGGCCCAAGCGGGCGAGGGGGAGGTCCACGTGCCGGGCACTGCCAAGACGCGACTGGCGATCATCGACGACGACACCGATCTGCGGGATGAGCTCGTGCACCACTTCGGGAAGCCCTACGACGTGATGGCGAGCCTCGGAGATCCCGGCACGCTGGCCGTCCTGCGCAAGAACCTTCCGGCAGCGATCCTCCTCGACCTCGACCTCACCTCCTTCGACGGCCTCGAGCTGTTGCGCCTGGTCACCAACGACCCCGAGCTGCGCGGCGTCCCGGTGGTGGCGCTGAGCGCCAACGGCGACTTCCCCACCTTCGAGCGCGCGCACCGCTTCGGCGCCGCCGAGTTCGTCACCAAGCCGTTCTCGCCGGAAGAGCTCGGCGCCAAGCTCGACGACCTCGTGAGCGGCCGCACGCACCGCGCCGACGGGCGCCTGCGGCTGGGCACCATGCTGGTCGCCAGCGGCCTCGTCACCCAGGCGCAGCTCGACAACGCACTGGAGCGCCAGCGCACCGGCGGTGGCCGCCTCGGCGAGGTCCTCGTGCACGGCGGCCACGTGACCGAGCAGGACATCGTCAACGCCGTGGCCGGTCAGATGCGCATCGGCGTGGTGGACCTCGCCCTTGTCGCGCCCAGCGCCAACGCCATCGGCCTGCTCGCGCGCGACTTCATCATCCGCCACCGCATGATGCCGCTGAGCATCACCGAGGACGGCAGCCTCGTCCTGGCGATGACCAACCCTCTGGACGTCATCTCCATCGACGAGGTCAGCATGCGCACCAAGCGCCGCGTGGTCACAGTGATGTGCACGCAATCCGGCTTCGACGACGCCATCGGGATCTACTTCAGCTCGCGCGGCAAGCTCAAGGAGTCACGCGAGGACGCGGGGCCCGAGAACGGCGAGGCCACCGGCGCCGGCGACGTCGACTCGTCGATCATCGAGATCGTCGACAGCCTGCTCGCCGACGCCGCCAGCATGTCGGCGTCGGACATCCATCTCGAGCCGTGCGAGGACTCGCTCCTCGTGCGCTGCCGGGTGGACGGCGTGCTGCACGAGCTGCGCGAGTTCCCCAGGGACATGCAGGCCGGCATCATCAGCCGCCTCAAGATCATGGGCAACCTCAACATCGCCGACCGACGGCTGCCTCAGGACGGGCGCACCACCTTCGAGCTGTCCACGGGGCAGGCGGTCGACCTGCGCCTCGCCTCGATCCCGTCCCTGTACGGCGAGAACATCACGATCCGCATCCTCGAGTCCTCGTCGCTGCCGCCCACGCTCGCCTCGCTGGGCCTCACCGGGGACAACCTGGCGCGCTTCGAGAAAGCGCTCAAGACGCCTGAGGGCGGCATCATCATCGTCGGCCCCACCGGCTCGGGCAAGTCGACCACGCTGTACACGACGCTCGAGCTCATCAAGTCGCCGGAGCGCAAGGTCTACACGGTCGAGGACCCCATAGAGCGCAAGATCACGGGCATCATCCAGACCGAGGTCAAGCCCATGATCGGGCTCACCTTCGCCCAGGCGTTGCGCTCGCTCGTGCGCGCCGACCCGGACGTGATCATGGTCGGCGAGATCCGCGACCTCGAGACGGCCAAGATGGCCGCCGACGCCGCGGTCACCGGCCACCAGGTGTTCAGCACGCTGCACACCAACGACGCCGCCTCGGCCGTGAACCGGCTCGTCGAGATGGGGGTGCCGCGGTACATGGTCGCGGCGGCGTGGCACTGCTTCGTCGCTCAGCGACTCGTGCGGCGGCTGTGCCCCCACTGCCGCACGTCGGAGACGATGACCGACGCCCGCTGGACCGGGCTCGGCCTCGGCGAGGCGCCGAAGAAGCGGATCAAGGTCTACAGCCCCGTCGGCTGCACCAAGTGCTTCGGCACGGGGTACCGCGGACGCGTGGGCCTCTACGAGGTGCTCGTCATCGACGAGGGCCTGCGCGACCTCATCGCCACCGGCGGGTCGGTCAACGACATCAAGCGCGCGGCGCGCGAGGGGGGCGTCGCCTCGCTGCGCGACGACGCCATCACCAAGGTCCTGGAAGGAGCCACCAGCTACCTGGAGCTCCTGCGAGTCACGGTCTAGCTCGGGTCTAGACGTCTGTTCTATGCGGGACGGGGGCGAGGCGCCGATGCATGTGGCAGGAGATCGGAAGAAAGCTGAGAGAGACTCTTCCCGAGTGTCCTCCATCTGGCCGGCGGCGCGTAGCGGGGGCTCGCACCGCCGGCCGAACACCGAACGGAGCTTGCCGGCGCGCCCGGACAGGAAGGATGTCCCATTTTCGGGCGCGCGCAGACAGGCATGCTTGGAGCGCAAGGGCACGCAAGGGACCGGAGACAGGGGAGCAGATGCAGCGCGCGAGTCCTGAAGTGACGCACGCAGCGGCCAGCGGCTTCGACGCTCTCAGCCAGGTCATCCTCGCGGTCAACCAGGCGGAGGACCTGCAGGCGGCGATGCGCGAGGTGCTGCACGCGACCCTGCGCGCCATGGACTTCGACGGCGGCGGCATCTACGTGGTCGATCACGAGGCGCGCACGGCCCACGTCCGCTACCACGAGGGACTGCCGCCGGAACTGGTCGAAGACGTCGAGCACGTGAGCATCGACGCGCCGCCGTACAAGCGGCTCTTCGTGGATCAGCAAGCGCTCTTCGTCGAGCACTACGAGGGGCTGCGCCCCGAACGCGCCTCGCGCTGGCAGATCATCTCGCTGGCGAGCGTGCCGCTCCTCTCGCGCGGCGAGACGGTGGGGGCGCTCAACGTCGCCAGCCATCACCGCCACGAGTTCTCCCAGCAAGAGCGGGACCTGCTCGTGACCATCGGCCGCGAGGCTGGCTTCGCCATCTCGCGGGCCCAGGCCGACGAGCGTCTGCGGGCCAGCGAGGCCAACCTCGCCCAGTTCTTCGCCTGCAGTCAGGACATGCTCCTGGTCATCGACGAGAGCGGGCGGATCCTGGCCGCCAACCCGGCGGTCGAGAGCCGCCTGGACTACGCGGCCGAGGCGCTGCGCGGCATGACCGTCCACGAGCTGCACGCGCCCGAGTCGCGCGCCGAGGTGGAGCGGGCGCTGGCGGACATGCTGGCCGGCACGGCCACTGTGGGCAGCCTCCCCCTCCTTGCACGCGACGGGCGCAAGGTGCCCGCCGAGACGCGCGTGAGCCACGGCACCTGGGGCGGGCGGCCGGCGATCTTCGCCTCCGTGCGCGACGTCAGCACCGAGAAGCTGCTGCGCGCCACCATACAGACAATCGCCGCCGCGGGCTCGGCGCGCGATCACATCACGGCCGAGCACGAGCGCCGCGTGGCGCGGCTCGCTGAGCTCATCGCCGTGGAAATGGGCCTCCCCGACGACCGCGTGGCGATGGTGACGCTGGCCGCCTCCGTGCACGACATCGGCAAGGCGGCCCTCCCGCCCGGAGGGCCCCAGGTCGGCGATGCCGACGTGGCCATCCGCAGGCACCCGGAGGTGGGCCAGCAGATCCTGCGGCCGCTCGAGGACCTCGGCCCCATCCCGACCATCGTCCGCCAGCACCACGAGCGCCCGGACGGCGGCGGCTACCCGGACGGCCTGCGCGGCGAGGAGATCCTCCTCGAGGCGCGCATCGTCGCGGTCGCCGACCTGGTGGAGCACCTCGTCCCGGCAGGAGCCGGCGGCCGGGACCTCCACATCACAGAGGCCTCGGCACTGCTCGAGCGCCAGCGCGGGACGGGCTTCGACCCCGAGGTGGTGGACGCGCTGCTGCGCGTGCGCGACGGCGGGCTCCTGGAGCTGGCCGGCATCTGAGCGCCGCCGCGCTGCGTGCCGCGGCGTGCGCCGCATCCTTCAGCGCGCTGTCCGTTCGTCCAGGCGCCCCGCGTCCCGCAGCCTGCGGGCGCGTCTCGGCGTGGCTGCCCGCTCCGCTCTAGACGGATGGACAGGGCCCCCATGGCCCGCAGAGGCGTAACGTGGCGACCAGCAGAACATGGCACCGGCAACACGACCGGCGGCCTGACGGAGAAAGGGATCCATGACGAGCACTGCGCACGGCCACTCACCTGAGAACGACGCCGGCGGCCCTGAGCTCGCACACCTCGCCGCCCTCGGCCGGCTCGTGCGCGTGATCAATCGCACGCCGGACCTGAGCGCCGCCATGGAGTGCGCGCTCAAAGAGGTCCTCGCCGTCCTCGACTTCGACGGGGGCGGCATCTACCTCGTGGAGCCCGGCGGCGAGACGGCGCGCGTGCGTTGCGCGCGGAACCTGCCGGAGGACTTCCTTGCCGCGGTCGGCCTCGTCGACGTCGACGCCGACGCGTACCGGCCTGTGTTCCGCGAGGGCGCGCCGCTGTTCCTCGAGGAGTACGCGTCGGTGAACCCAGAGCGGGCCGCGAGCTGGGGCTTCCAGTCGCTCGCGGCCATCCCGCTGCCCTCCGAAGGGTCGATCATCGGGGCGCTCAACGTGGTCAGCACGCGCCGGCACGCCTTCACCGCCTACGAGCGCGAGCTCCTGCTCGGGGTCGGCGAGGAACTGGGCATCGCTTTCGCGCGCTCCAGTCTGCTCGACGCCCTCACCCAGGCGCGCGCCGACCTGCACGCGTTCTTCGACCTGTCGCCGGACATGTTGTTCGTGCTCGACTCCGACGGCGTCGTCATCGAGGTCAACGCCGAGGTCCTCCGCCAGCTCGGCTACACGCGCGAGGAGTGCCGCGGCAGGTCGGTCTTCGACTTTCATCCGCCGGACCAGCGCGACGCCGTCGCGAACACCGTCACGCGCATGCTCAGCGGCCTCGAGCGGAGCTGCTGGATACCGCTGCGCACCAAACAAGGGGACGACGTGCCGGTGGAGACCCGCGTGGCCGCCGGCACGTGGGGCGCCCAGGACGCGCTGTTCGGCATCTGCCGCGCCAGCCGCGCGGAGCGCGTCCTCGACGCCACGCTCGCGGCGTTCACCTCCGCTCTGGAGATCCGCGACCCGTTCACGTCCGGTCATTCACGCCACGTCGCCCGGGTAGCCAAGGCGCTCGCCGAAAAGCTGGGGATGCTGCCCGACCACGCGCGCCTGGTCGAGATCGCGGCGATGCTCCACGACGTCGGCAAGCTCTCGACGCCGTCCGACATCCTCACCAAGCCGGGCACGCTCACGCCGGGCGAGTTCGCCGTGGTCAAGGAGCACTCGCAGTCCAGTTACGACCTGCTGAAGCCGATGGAATTCCTCGGCCCCATCCCCCAGATCGTCCTGCAGCACCACGAGCGCTTGGACGGCTCCGGCTACCCGAACGGACTCGTCGGCGACGACATCCTGATCGAAGCGCGCATCCTGGCGGTCGCCGACGTCGTGGAAGCGATCTCGTCGCACCGCCCGGACCGTCCTGCGCTGCCGTTCCGGGCGGCCCTCAATGAAGTCGAGGGCGGCGGCGGCGGCCGCTACGACCGCGACGTCGCGGACGCCCTGTTCGCGCTCTACAACGCCGGCGAGCTGCCGCTGGAGGCATCCAAGCAGCGGCAAGGGCGGCGCAAGACGCCCGCCGGCAGTACCGGGAGGCGCAAAGTGTCCGCGACAGGCGCGGCGACGGCCGCGCTCAACAGATTTTGAAAGGTCCACGCCCGCAGGCGCCGGAGGCCGCCGCGACGGCCGGCACGATCGCCCTCAGCGCCGGCGCGTCCCAGGATGTCGACTCGGCTCTGCGCGCCGTGCTCAGCGCCACCGTAGCGACTCTCGGCTTCGACGGCGGCGGCATCTACCTGATCGATGCCGACGGGCTCACCGCCAGCGTGCGCTACTGCCAGCAACTGCCCCCGGACTTCGTCGCCGAGACGCGCGTCGTCAACGTGCGCGAGGGCCCGTACCGCGAGCTGTTCCTCGACGATCACCCGCTGTTCGTCGAGCACTACGAACGCCTGGCGCCGGCGCTCGCCGCCAAGTACGGCTTCAAGTCGATCGCCAGCGTCCCGCTCACCGACGACGGACGCGTCGTGGGCGCCCTCAACGTCGCCTGCAGCCGCCAGAGCGGCTTCACGGCGGAACAGCGCCGTGCGCTGGTCGCCATCGGCCGCGATGTCGGCGGGCTGCTCGCGAAACTGAACGCGGCGGAGGCGAGGCAGAGTCTCCAGTCGCACCTCGAGGCCGTCGTCGAGGCGTCGCAGAACCTCGTGCTGGTGGTCGGCAAGGACCGCCGCGTCCTCTACGGCAACGCGGCGGTGAGACGCGCCCTGGGCTACGTGCGGGCGGACCTCGAGGGCATGCGCATCGCCGCCGTCCACCCGCGCCAGTGCCGGCGAGAAGCGCTCCGCGCCTGGGCCGACATGTCGTCCGGAAGGACGAGCAGCTGCATCCTGCCGCTCGTGACGAGTGACGGCGTGCTCCTCGCCGTCGAGACGCTCGCGACGCACGGCACCTGGGACGGCCTCGAGGTCGTGTTCGCCAAATGCCGGCCGGTCGACCCGGGGCGGCCGCGCGACGTCGTGGACTCCATCTTCGTCGGCGTCGCCTGGCAGCGCGACCCGCGCGTGGCCGCCCACGAGCTTCGGGTGGCGTGCCTGGCCGACCTGGTCGCCGTACAGCTCGGCCTCGGCGACGAGGCGCGCGACCTCGCGGTCGCCGCGGCCGAGGTCCACGACGTGGGCAAGGCCGAGAGCACAGCGATGCAGCCGAGCGGCCCGTCGTCGCCGAGCGACCCGTCGTCGCCGAGCGGTGCGTCGGCGCACGCCGACGCGACAGGAACGCCGACCGAGGGCCACCCGCGCCTCGGCCGGGACCTCCTCGTCAACCTTGGCGTCGGCGAGCCGATCCCGGAGATCGTGCTGCAGCACCACGAGAGGCCCGACGGGTCGGGCTACCCCGCGGGGCTGCGCGGGGACGCGATCAGGCTCGAGGCGTCGATCGTCGCCGTGGCCGACGCGGCCGAGAACCTGCTGCGCGGCCGCTTCGGCGGCAAAGCCGCCGCCGAGACCGCGGCGCGGCTGCGCGCCGGCGCCGGAAGCGCCTTCCACGCCGAGGCGGCGCAGGCCTGCGCCCTCATCGTCGAGAGCGACTTCTACGAACCGCCTCTGTGCCTCGACTGGGCCGAACGGGCCTCTCTGGGCGCGGGCCCGCGGCAGGCCGCAGAGCCGGGGTGAGCGCCGGCTTCCAACCGCACGTCCACCCCTGGAGCCTCGACGCCCGCGACTACCCGGCCGACGCCGCCCTCGAGTCGCGCGCCGCGTTCCTCGTCCGGTACGCGCTGCTGGCGCCCTCGTATCTCAACGCGCAGCCCTGGAAGTTCGCGATCGAGGGTGACGAGGTCCTCGTCAGCCGCGACCCTCTGCGCCGCCTGCCGGTCGCCGACCCCGCCGACCGCGAGCTGCTGCTCGGCGTCGGCGCGGCGCTCACCAATCTGCGCGTCGCGGCGGCGCGCTTCGGTCTCGCCGCCACGGTCCGGGCCGAGCCCGAGGGCGTCGACCTCGTGGCCCGCGTCCGCTTGTCTCCGACCGGCCCCATCGAGCGCGCCCTTGCAGACCTCTTCCCCTCGCTGACCGCGCGCCGCACGGACCGCGGAGAGCTGCGCGACGAGCCCCTCGGCGACGCGCAGCAGAGGATCCTGGCGCGCGCGACCGCCTGCGACCGCGCGCACCTCCGGCTGTTCACGGTGGATCCACCCAAGGCCGCCCTCGCGCAGCTCATCTACGAGTCCACGGTCGAGCGCATGGCGGACCGGCGCTACAGGGACGAGCGCGTCGGCTGGCTGCGCCCCGGAGACGGTGGCGAGACGGACGGCATGGCGAGCGACAAGGCCGGGCTGGGCTCCGGCGGCTTCCGCACGACCACCTGGGTCACGCGGAACTTCAACATCGGCGAGACCGCCGGCATGAGGCTGGCCAAGCTCGCGCGCGCGAACGCCGCCCTTGTCGTGCCCTTTTCCGGCGACGACGCCGCGAGCCTGCTCGACGCCGGGCAGCTCATGGAGCGTTTCGTGCTGACCGCGACCGGCCTCGGGATGCGCTGCTCTTTCTTCAGCCTTCCGCCGAACGTTGCGCGCCGGCCCAGCGAGATCCTCGATCTGATGTCCGCGGACGGCATCCCGCAGGTGATCTTCCGCGCCGGGTATCCCAAGGCGCGAGCTTGCCGACCCACCCCGCGACGGCCCCTCCGGGACGTCCTCGTCGTCTGACGCGGGCATCCGCGTCGCCTGGCTCGCCGGCGCGCCGCCGCCCGCGCCGACGCGCCGCCGAGCCGCCGCACGTTTGCGCGCGGCAATATACCCTGTGGACATGAGCGAGCTGACCACCACACTCGAACTCCCTATCGGCGGCATGACCTGCGCCAGCTGCGTGGCGCGCAACGAGCGCGCCCTGCGCAAGGTGGAGGGCGTGGCCTCAGCCGAGGTGAACTTCGCGACCGAGAAGGCGACGGTGACGTTCGACCCGGACGTCGTCTCCGCCGCGGACCTCGTGCGCACCGTCGAGGCGGCGGGGTACGAGGTCGTGACTGCGCAGGCGGTGCTGCCGATCCTCGGCATGACCTGCGCCAGCTGCGTGAGCCGCGTCGAGCGCGCCCTGCGTAAGCCGGCGGGCGTGCTCGGAGCCGACGTGAACCTCGCGACCGAGAAGGCCACCGTCACCTATATCCCCGGGCAGGCGTCGCACGCCGACCTGGTCGCGGCCGTCGCGGCCGCCGGCTACGAGGTCATCGAGGGCAGCGGAGCCGGCGAAGAGTCGGCCGAGGCCGCGGCGGACGCCGCCGAGGCGGCGCGGGCCGCAGCCTACCGGCAGCTCAAGATCAAGGTCGTCTTCGGCTTCGTCTTCAGCATCGTCATCTTCGCGGGCACGATGCAGCCCGACTGGTTCCCGTTCCTGCCCTCCTGGCTGCACAACGGCTACGTGCTCTGGGCGCTCGCCACCCCGGTGCAGTTCTGGGTCGGCGGGCAGTTCTACCGCACCGCCTGGAGCGCCCTGCGCCACGGCTCCACGACGATGAACACGCTCATCGCCATGGGCTCCTCCGCCGCCTACTTCTACAGCGTCCTCGGCGTCCTGTTCCCGAGCTTCTTCGAGCATCAGGGCCTCAGCATGCCGATGTACTTCGACTCGGCCGCGTTCATCATCACGCTCATCCTCTTCGGCCGCCTGCTCGAGGCGCGCGCCAAGGGCCAGACCGGCGCCGCCATCAAGGCGCTGATCGGCCTGCAGCCCAGGACGGCGCGCGTGCTGCGGAACGGCGCCGAGACCGACGTGCCGATCGCCGACGTGGTCGCCGGGGACCTCATCGTCGTGCGCCCCGGCGAGAAGGTGCCGGTCGACGGCGTCGTCACCGCCGGCGCTTCCGCCGTCGACGAGTCGATGCTCACCGGCGTGCCGATCCCTGGCTCCAAGCAACTCGGCGACGAGGTGATCGGCGCCACGATGAACACCACGGGGTCGTTCACGTTCAGCGCCACCAAGGTGGGCGCCGACACGGCGCTGGCGCAGATCATCCGGCTCGTAGAGCAGGCGCAGGGCTCCAAGCCGCCGATAGCGCGGCTCGCCGACGTCATCGCCGCGTACTTCGTGCCGGCGGTGATCGGCATCGCCTCGCTCACGTTCGTCGTCTGGCTGGTGCTCGGCCCGTCGCCGTCGCTCAACTACGCGCTGCTCAACTTCGTCGCCGTACTGGTGATCGCGTGCCCCTGCGCCCTCGGTCTGGCGACGCCCACGGCGATCATGGTCGGCACCGGCAAGGGCGCCGAGAACGGCGTGCTCATCCGCGACGGCGCCGCCCTCGAGACCGCGTACAAGCTCGACACCGTGGTCCTCGACAAGACCGGGACGATCACCGAGGGGCGGCCGAGGGTCACCGACGTCGTCGTGTTCGGCGGGGGCTCGAGCCTCAACGGGTCTTCGGACCCCGGCGGGCCGCCGCGCCTCGACGAGGACGGCCTGCTGCGCCTCGTGGCGGCCGCCGAGCGCGGCAGCGAGCACCCGCTCGCCGGCGCGATCGTCGCGGCGGCCGAGGAGCGCGGCCTCAGCGTCCCCGAGGCCGGCGAGTTCGAGGCCGTGGCCGGTCACGGCATCCGCGCCGTCGTCGAGGGCCGCACCGTCGTGGCCGGCAACGAGCGCCTCGCCGGTGCGGCCGCCGCGGAGCTCAGCGGCCGCTTCGCCGCCGAGGGCAAGACGGTGATCACCGTCCTCATCGACGACGTGCCGGCCGGCGCCATCGCCGCGGCCGACACCGTCAAGCCGGGGTCGGCCGCCGCCGTGCGCCGGCTCCGCGAGCTCGGCCTCGACGTGGTCATGCTCACCGGCGACAACGCGCGCACCGCTGCGGTGATCGCGCGCGAGGTCGGCATCGAGCGCGTGGTGGCCGACGTCCTGCCGCAGCAGAAAGCGCAGAAGGTCGCCGAGCTCCAGGCCGGCGGCAGGAAGGTGGCGATGGTCGGCGACGGCATCAACGACGCCCCGGCTCTCGCCCAGGCGGACATCGGCGTTGCCATCGGCACCGGCACCGACGTGGCCATGGAGGCCAGCGACATCACGCTGATGTCCGGCGAGCTCTCTGGGGTGGCCACGGCCGTGTCGCTCTCGCGGGCGACGATCCGCGTCGTCAAGCAGAACCTCTTCTGGGCCTTCGCCTACAACGTCGCCCTCATCCCGCTCGCCGCCGGCGTCTTCTACCCGCCGTTCGGCGTGCTGCTCAACCCCATCTACGCGGCCGCGGCGATGGGCCTGTCGAGCGTCACGGTCGTGACCAACAGCCTGCGCCTGCGGCGGTTCCGGCCCTCCTGACCCGTCCGTCACGAGGTGCGGCGCACGTGCCGTTCCCTTACGCCAGGAGGGGGACGGCGCCTGACCTCAGGTCCGTCCCCCTCACGGGCGACTCCGCGATGTCCGATGAGGCTCTCATCGTCTTGCGGTCACTTGCGGCGGCGCGGCTCGCGCTCGTCGCTCTTGACTCTCGTCTTGCTGAACGGGACTGGACCCATGGTCTTGCCTCCTCTCGCTCGGCCTGTCTGTTGTGTACCCGCCGTGGCATAAAATACAACGTATTGTGAATCACTGCACAGCTCTTTGTGCTCCCGAGAGCCCGCCTGAAGACGCAGCCTTGCCCCCCGTCACCCGGAAACGATCATGCGAACGGGTGTCCAGAACGGCCAAGGCCAGCGTCGCATGTCTGCTGCGGCGTCCATTGCCAGGCTTCCGCGTGCGGTGCGAGGATGAAGCGGGCGCTGGCCGGCTGCTTGGGGCCTGCCGGCCGATCCGGAGAAAGGCCACGATGCTCAACCTTCTCGACCGGCACACCGTCGGGCAACTTCTGAGGACCAAGGACGTCGACGCCTGGGGCGTCGCCTCCAACGACCCGCGTCTACCCCTGGCGCCGGACCTCCCGATCGCCATCTCGATGCTGATGCGCCTCGAGCCTCTCGTCGTGCGCGGACTGCGCCACGGGCCCACGGAGGACTACGAGGAGGAGTACCTGCGACTCAACATCGCCCTCGACGACGCTTCGCAGACGCTGGTCGACGTGCTCCGCTTCCATGGCCACGCGGCCGAGCGCGTCGCCGCCACGCACGGCGGCGGCGCGAACGGCGACTCGCCGTTCCCGCACAAGAGCGCCGCCACGCGCGCGGGCCTCGGCTGGATCGGCAAGACCGCCCTGTTCGTCTCGCCCCAGTTCGGCCCGGCGGTGCGCCTCGCCACCGTGTTCACCGACCTCGGACTGCCTGCCGGCGAGCCGGTCACGGAGAGCGACTGCGGGCAGTGCCGCGACTGCATCGACGCCTGCCCGGCCGACTGCGGCAAGGACGTGCAGTGGCGCCCCGGCATGGCGCGGGAGCTGCTCTTCGACGCCGGCGCCTGCCGCCACCAGATGAGCCTCTTCGAGGCTGTCGACGCGCAGATCTGCGGGATCTGCATCGCCGCCTGCCCGTACGCGAACCTGCACTGACGCCTCCCGCGCCGCCGTTGCCCGGCTTCGACCCGAGTGCTATGCTCTCTGCCTACTGAAAACGGTTTTCAGTTTCAGCTCATCGGTGACGGAGATTCCATGGCTCTCGACGCGGATTCAATAGCGCGCAGCTTTGCCGAACGCGGCCTGCGCCTCACACGCCAGCGGCGGGCGGTAGTCGACGCCGTGGCCGCCGCCGGAGCGAGCCTGAGCGCACTCCAGGTCTTCGACGCGGCGCGCGAGCGCTGCCCGGAACTGGGCCTGACGACCGTGTACCGCACGCTCGAGGTGCTGAGCGAGATCGGCGCCGTGCGGCGCGTGCACGGCCCCGACCACTGCGAGGCGTTCGTGCCCGCGGGCGCCGTCCACGGGCACACCGTCGTCTGTAGCAGCTGCGGGCGCGCGACCGAGTTCACGCAGTGCGACATGCACGCGGTCGTCGACGCCGCCGCGCGCCAGACCGGCTACGAGATCACGGAGCACTTCCTGCAGCTGAGCGGCATCTGCGCCGCGTGCAACGCAGCGGCGGGCGCGCCGGGTCCCTCCGGGAAGGGCGCCGGGTGAGGCGGCCGGCGGCAAGGCGGCGACCGGCGCGGCGGCCTGCCCGGGGACGACCGGCGCGCCTGGCCGCAGTCCTCGCC
>CAIWHY010000221.1 GCA_903912585.1 uncultured Thermoleophilia bacterium
ATGACGGTCAAGGGCGGGGAGACCGCCTGCTACCGCTGCCTCTTCCCGGAGCCGCCGCCGGCGGCGGCCGTGGTGAGCTGCTCGGAGGCCGGCGTCCTGGGCCCGGTCCCCGGCACCATCGGCGCGCTCCAGGCGCTCGAGGTCATCAAGGTGCTGACCGGCGCCGGCAGGCCCCTGTACGACCGCCTCATCCAGTTCGACGGCGCCGCCATGTCCTTCACCGAGGTCGACGTGCAGCGAGTCGCGTCCTGCCCCGTCTGCGGCGAACAGCCGACCATCACGGAACTGGTGGACTACGATGACTGAGGCGGCCGGCCGCGAGCAGGCGCCGGGCACGGCCGGCGACGGGCGCGCGTCGGATGCGCTCGGCGACGAGCGCGCGCTCGCGGCGCTCGGGTTCGAGCTGGCGAAGCTGGGCTCGGCCTGCGTCTCCTTCTCCGGCGGCGTGGACTCGAGCCTCGTGCTCGCCGCCGCGACAGAGGCGCTCGGCCGGGCCAACGTCGTCGCCTTCACGGCCGTGTCGCCCACCTATCTGCCCGAGGAGCTCGACGTGGCGCGGCGCGTCGCCGGCGACCTCGGCGTCGCGCACGTGGTCTGCGAGACGCACGAGTTCGACGACGACTCGTTCACCAGCAACCCGCGCGACCGCTGCTACTGGTGCAAGCGCGAGCTCGTGGCCGAGATGAGCCGCGTGGCCGGCGAGGCCGGCTGCGACGCCCTGGTCGACGGCGCCAACCTTGACGACCTCGGCGATCACCGCCCCGGCATGCGCGCCGCCGGCGAGGCCGGCGTCCTCCACCCGCTGCTCGACGCCGGCATCGGCAAGGCGCAGGTCCGCCGCCTGGCCCGGCGGCTCGGGCTGTCGACATGGGACGCGCCGCAGCAGGCGTGCCTCGCTTCGCGCATCCCCTACGGCCGGCGCATCACCGAGCACAAGCTCGCGGTGGTCGCCGCCGCCGAGGCGGAGCTGCGCGCGTTGGGTTTCCGCGAATGCCGGGTACGACACCACGACGCCATCGCACGCGTCGAGGTGGGCGTTGCCGACCTGGAGCGCGCAGCGGGCGCCGATCGGGAGCAGATCGTGCGCCGGCTCAAGGCGCTCGGGTTCACCTACGTGACCCTCGACCTGGCCGGCTTTCGCTCCGGTAGCATGAACGAAGCGCCGGAAGCGGCGGGTAACGCGCCGCAAGCCGTGGTTGGCGACGCACCGGCGCCCCTGATGGACGAGACGCATGAGCGGCGCGGACGCGCCGCAGGAACGGGGTGAGGACGGTGTTCGGCAAGTTCCTGGGAGCCCTCGGCCGCGACGTGCGCACGGCGGTCGACGAGATCGGCGAGGACGTGCGCGCCGTCCAGGAGCGCGACCCGGCCGCGGGCTCCAAGCTCGAGATCGTCACCTCCTACGCGGGCCTCCACGCGCTCTGGCTGCACCGTCTGGCGCACAAGCTGAACGACCTCGGCGTCCCGGTGGTCCCGCGCTGGGTCAGCCAGTTCAACCGCTTCCTCACCGGCATCGAGATCCACCCCGGCGCCAAGATCGGCGAGGGCCTGTTCATCGACCACGGGGCAGGGGTCGTCATCGGCGAGACCGCCGAGATCGGCGACAACGTCACGATGTACCAGGGCGTGACGCTCGGCGGCACCGGCAAGGAGTCCGGCAAGCGTCACCCCACCGTCGGCGACAACGTCGTGTTCGGCGCCGGGGCCAAGGTGCTGGGCGCGGTGACCATCGGCGACAACGCCAAGGTGGGCGCCGGGAGCGTCGTGGTGACCGACGTCCCCAAGAACTCCACCGTGGTCGGCAACCCCGGCCGGCCGGTCCTCCTCCGGGGCCAGCGCGTGGGCATCCCCGACATCGACTACCGGCACCTCCCGGACCCCGTCGCCGAGGCGATCAAGTGCCTCGTGGCGCGCATCGTGGAGATGGAGCAGGAGCTCGACGAGATCCACCCGGAGCGCAAGGGGAAGCGCCAGGAGGCCGTGCGGCAGACCCAGGAGATGCTGGCCGAGCTGATGGCCTACGACGCCGGCGCCGGCATCTGAGGCTGGGCCGGCACCTCGATCCGGGCCTTCGTCAGGCCGGCGGCGGAGCCGGGCGGCCGGCCGCCGGCAGCGCGCGCGCCGACTGGCAGACGTGCACGCCGGCCTCGTAGTAGCCGAGGTCGAAGAGGAACTCCGCAGCGTCGACGAGGCCCAGGCAGCGCCAGTGCGCGCCGTGATCATCGGTGGCCAGCAGCAGCCCGTCGTCGCTCACCATGAAGTCCCACCCGCCGGAGCCGTCGGGCGGCTCCTCCCAAAGGATCAGTGAGAAACCGGTCTTGCTCACGGTCGACTCCCCCGTTTGCGGCGCGTCCCCCCGTCGGCGCCTGTCGTGATAGTCATCGGCCTCCGGGGAGCCCTGATGATGGGGCCGCTGCCTCATTCGCGCCGGGAACCCGCACGGCCGGAGCCCGCCGGTGGGTATGCTAGGATTGCAGCCCTCAAACGACCCTTGAACGGAGCGTGATCCAGCGATGAGCGAGGTCCGGCGTCTCGTGCTCGACGTGCTCAAGCCCCATCAGCCCACGATGCTGAGCCTCGCCGACAAGCTGGGCGACCTCGAGGGCATCCACGGCGTCGACATCACGCTGATCGAGATCGACAACAAGGTCGAGAACATCAAGATCACGCTCGAGGGCGACGACATCGACTTCCAGGACGTGGCCGAAGTCGTGCAGGAGACGGGCGCCAGCATCCACTCGATCGACAAGGTATCCGCCGGCAAGCGCCTCATCGACGAGGTCGACACGCCGCAGGACCCGGGCGCCAGCTGGATGCGCTGAGGCCGGCGCTGCGTCTGGTCCGGCCTCGATCGTGAGCTCCACGGACAAGCCCAGCATACTGGCGCGCCTGCGCGCCGTTCCGGGGACCGTGCGGCAGTATCACGAGATCGCCGGGGTCGGCGAGATCGCGCGGCGCTACTTCGTGATCAACGCCTTCGACGGCTCGCTGACCACACTGGGCGTGCTCGCCGGCAGCTACGCCGGCGGCGTCACGCGTGCCGGCACCGTCATCTCGCTCATCCTTGCGACGGCCGTGAGCATCGGCGTCGCTGGCTTCTACGGCTCCTACCAGGTCGAGCGCGCCGAGCGCGACCGTGCTCTGCGCGAGATCGAGGAGTCCACGCTCACGAGCCTGCACGACACGACGCTGTACTCAGCGTCACGCTACGCGACCGTGCTCGTGGCCTTCGTCGACGGTCTCTCGCCGCTCGTCGCGTCGCTGCTGATCATGATCCCGTTCTTCTTCGTGCCGCCGGTGTCCATGCGCGCTGCGTACTACACCGGCGGGGCGATCGCGTTCGTGGAGCTGTTCGCGCTCGGGGTCTTCCTCGGGCGCATCTCGCGCGAGCGCCTGTGGCTCGCCGGCGTCAAGCTGGTCGCCGCCGGCGCCGTGGCGCTCGTCATCAGCCTGCTGCTCAACCGCGGCGCCGGCCGGTGAGCGCGCCGAGCATGGCAGACGGCGGGGAAAGCAAGGGCGGCGGCACGCGCGAGAAGGGCGCCGGCGCTGCGCCTCCGGCCGGCCCGCCGCCGCGGCCCGCGCCGGACCACCCGCTGCTCGCCGGCCTCAACGAGCCGCAGCGCGACGCCGTCACGCACTGCGAGGGCCCGCTGCTCATCCTCGCCGGCGCGGGCTCGGGCAAGACGCGCGTGCTCACGCACCGCGTCGCCTACCTCATCCAGGTGCACCGCGTGCGCCCCGACGAGGTCGTCGCCATCACCTTCACCAACAAGGCCGCCGGCGAGATGAAGGAGCGCATCGCCGGCCTCGTAGGGCCGATCGCGCGCACCATGTGGATCAGCACCTTCCACAGCATGTGCGCGCGCATGCTGCGCCGCGAGGCCCAGCGCATCGGCTACAAGAGCACGTTCACGATCCACGACGAGGACGACCGCCGCCGGCTCATCAAGCGCTGCCTCGAGGAGCTGAACCTCGACCCCAAGCGCTTCCCGCCGGACGCTCTGGCGCGCCAGATCAGCGACGCCAAGAACCAGCTCGTCGGCCCCGAGGAGTTCCGCGAGCGCATCGGCGGGCACTTCGCGCAGACCGCCGCCGACGTGTACGCGCTCTACGAGAAGCGCCACGCCGCGATGAACGCGATGGACTTCGACGACCTGCTCATGAAGACGGTCCAGATGCTGGAGGCGTTCCCGGACCGTCTCAAGCACTACCAGCAGGCCTTCCGCTTCGTGCTCATCGACGAGTACCAGGACACCAACCACGCACAGTACCGGCTCGCCACCCTCCTCGCCGAGGCGCACCGCAACCTGGCCGTGGTCGGCGACGACGACCAGAGCATCTACTCGTGGCGCGGCGCCGACATCCGCAACATCCTCGAGTTCGAGCGCGACTACCCCGACGCCAAGGTCATCCGCCTGGAGCAGAACTACCGCTCCACGCAGGCGATCCTCGACGTCGCCAACGCCGTCGTCACCAACAACCGCAAGCGCAAGGGCAAAAACCTGTGGACGCCGCGAGGAGCGGGCGCTCTCGTCCAGGTCGTGGAGGTCAACGACGAGCGCGCCGAGGCGCAGTTCGTGGCCAGTGAGGTGCAGAAGCTGCTCGAGGGCGAAGCCGGCGCCGAAAGGCCCTATGGGCCTGATGAGGTCGCCGTGCTCTACCGCACCAACGCCCAGTCACGCGTGCTC
>CAIWHY010000222.1 GCA_903912585.1 uncultured Thermoleophilia bacterium
CTTGCGCTTCTCGGCGGCCGGAACGGTCTTGCCCTTCTCGTCGGCGAGTTCCAGGGCGGCCGTGGCGGCCACACCCTTCTCGATGCGCATGGCGAGCTCCACTTCCTGCTTCGCCGTCAGCAGCGGGACCTTGCCGATCTCCTTGAGGTACATGCGCACCGGGTCGTTGGTGGGCGACTTCACCGACAGGTCGAGCTTGGGGACGACCTCTTCCTCGGCCTTGGGACCCTCGGCGGTCACGACGCCCTCGCCTTCGAGGATGTCGATGCCGTTGTCGGCCAGGATGTTGAAGATGTTGTCGATCTGATCCGGGGTGAGCTCGACGTCCTGCAGGGCTTCGGCGACGTGGTCGCTCGCCAGATAGCCCTGCTCGCGACCCTCCTCCACGAGCAGGCGCACCTCTTCGATGGCGAGCTCGGCGTACTCTGCCGGCTTGCTGCGCTCTTCTGCGGAATCGCTCAAGTCGTTCGTCACCTAGCCTTCGTGCGGCTCTTCGTCCACGGGCACGGCGCGGATGGCCTCCCGCAACCGCCTCCCGGCGGCCTGCAGGCTGGCCAGTTCCTTGCTCTGACGCCCTGTGGCGTCGTCCTGCACCGTGAGCTTGAGCCTCGCGATGAGTCTTCCCACTTGAGCCTCCTGCAGACGCAGGAACAGCTCGTCGACCACGTTGTCGGTGAAGCGCTCGCGCCCGGCGAGGACGACGACCTCGGCGAGCACCTCGCCGGTCTCCGCCGTCGCGCCGGCGTCGCCTGCCCGGGCCTTGCCACCCGGCCCGTCGAGCTCCAGCCGCTCCTTCACCGCGCTCAGCGCGTCGCGCATCTCGCGCGTGGCGAAGAAGCCTTCGTCGATCCCCGCCAGCACGGCGCGGCCCTTGGCCGGCTGCGCCAGACAACCCGCGAGAAAGCGCACTTCGAGCTCGTGGACGCCGCCGATGGCGCCTGCGCGCCCGCCGCCCCGCGGCGGCTCGCGGCGGTCCTCCGCGGCGGATCCTCCGCCGCCCACGGAGCGCTCGCTGCCGGCAAGCAGGTAGCGCACGCTCTCGGCCGAGAGTTGCAGCCGGTCGGCGATGTGCCGCAGCTCCTCGTCGCGCTCGATCGGCGTCGCTGCCTCGGAGAGGACCCCCCTCAGTTGCGCGAATGCGCGTGCCCGTCCATCGGGCTTTTCGAGGTCGTGGGCGGCGAGCGCCAAGCGAACGTGGAATTGCAACAGCGTCTGCGCGTCACCGGCAAGCGCGCGAAAACCGTCGCCGCCGGCGCCCGAAAGGACGTAGTCGGCGGGGTCCAGACCGTCCGGCATGCGCACCACGTGCAGGGACAGCCCCATCTTGCGGCCGAGTGTGAGGGCGCGGCTCATGGCGCCGATGCCGGCAGCGTCGGCGTCGAAGCAGAGGTAGAGGTTGCGGGTGACGCGCGCCAGACGGCCGAGTTGCTGCTCGGTGAGCGCCGTGCCCATGCTGGCGACGGCGTTGTGCACGCCGGCCTGGACGAGCGCGAGGACGTCGGTGTAGCCCTCGACGACGTAGACGCGATCCTCGCGCGCGGCCGCCGCTTTGGCGGCGTGCAGGCCGAAGACCGCCTCGCTCTTGTGGTAGAGCGGCGTCTCCGGCGAGTTGAGGTACTTGGGCTTCTCGTCGCCCATCGTGCGGGCGCCGAAGCCGAGCGTGCGGCCGCGGTCGTCGGCGAGCGGGAACATGATGCGCCCGCGGAAGCGGTCGTACGGGCGCCCCAGCTTGCCGGGCACGACCAGGCCGGCGTCCAGCAGGTCCTGGTCGGTGAACTTGTGCCCCCGGGCCGCGTCGCGCAGCTTGTCCCAGCCCGGCATGCTGTAGCCCAGCCGGAACTGCCGGCAGACCTCCTCGCCGAGGCCGCGGCCGGCGAGGTACGCGCGCGCCTCGGCCGCCGAGCCGGCGTCGGTGAGGACGCGCTCGTAGTAGGCGGTGGCCTGCTCGAGCAGCGCGCGCAGGCGCTCCTTGCGGCGGCGCTCGGCGTCGCTGCGCGCGCTCGTCTCCTCGTACTCGAGCGCGATCCCGTACCTGTCCGCCAGGTACTCGACGGCGCCGGCGAAATCGAGGCTCTCCTTCTCCTGGACGAAGCCAAAGAGGTTGCCGCCGGCGCCGCACCCGAAGCAGTAGTAGAGCTTCTCCGTCGGGTTGACCGAGAACGACGGCGTGCGCTCCTCGTGAAATGGGCAGCGGCCGCTGTAGTTGGCGCCGGCCTTGCGCAGGTCCGTGTACTGGCCGACGATCTCCACCATGTCGGCGGCCGCCTGCACCTGGTCGATGCTGCCCCGGGCGATGCGCGGCACCTCAGCCGCCGCTCTTGCGCGCCGCTTCGGCGGCGGCCTGCTCCCGGCGCACGCGCTCGCGGCGGCGGCGCAGCGCCGCGTCCCGCACGGCCTGGTCCTCCACGGTGAGGGCGCCCATGACCGCGGCGCGCTTGCGACGCTCCTTGCGGCTCAGGCGCGGCTTCCTTTCGTGCGGCTGCCAGTGGTAGCCGAGCCGGTCGTAGCACCACACGAGCAGCAGGGAGGCGCCGACGATCCAGAAGAGGTAGAAGACGGCGAACGCGGCCCAGGCCTCTGGCGGCGTGCGGTCGGGTGCCGCCGGGTGAAGAGGCGGCTCGATGTGGGGCAGATGGAGCCAGCCGGCCGAGAACGCGATCACCGCCGGGACGAGGACGAGCACGAGCAGGCCGAGCGTGACGCCCACGAGGGCGAGGCGGCGACGGTCCATCGTCTAGAGCGGGGTTGTGAGGAAGCGAGCCATGAGGACCTCGTCATGGTACTCCCCGGCGCGACGGAAGTGCGCGCGCCGCAGGCCCTCGCGCACGAAGCCCTGGCGCTCGTAGAAGCTGATGGCGCGCCCGTTGTGCGGGAAGACGCTCAGCACGAGCTTGTCCACCCCGTTGGCCGCTGCCCACCCGGCCGCGGCCTCGAGCAGGGCGCCGCCGACGCCGAGGCCGCGCCACTGGGCGGCGACCGACATGCCGATCCAGGCGACGTGGGCGGAACACGGGTGCGGGTCCGGATGCACGCCGAGGTTGCCGGCGAGCTCGCCGCCGGCGACCGCGGTCAGC
>CAIWHY010000223.1 GCA_903912585.1 uncultured Thermoleophilia bacterium
ACGCGGCCGAGGGGCTGCTTTGGCCTCAGCACATCAGGATGGCGCAGCCTGCCGTCGACCTGCAGATGGCCGCGTGGCGGGCTCGCCGGCGCGCTCCGCGCGCGAGAGTAGCCTCGCGCAGCGAGGCGACGGTGGACGACCAGCTACTCGGTGAAGACCGGGGCATCCTGGGGCAGCATGGCGCAGAAACCGTAGGCCTCGAGCATCTGGCTGAAGTGGCGCCAATCACCGGCGGCGAAGTTCCGGAAGATCTCCGCGGAGTCGTATCCCTTCTCGAGGCTCTTGAAGCGCACGAACTCGACGATCTCATCGCGAGTGTAGACGCAGGTCTTGGTGGGCACCATGGGGGACCTCCTCGTCGCGCTTCCCCAGAGTAGCACGCGGTGCGGAGGCGACAAGGTGGACGTTCTGGGGCGACTGGGACGGCGAGGCGATGCCTCTGTGACGTCCGGCGCGGGCGCGACTCCGAGGCCAAGGCGGCTCACGCCGTTGGCCCGAACGACCTCGCGGCGGGCTGCAGTCCGCTGCCGCCCTACCGGAGCTGAGCTGACCGCGGCCGGGCCATGGGGTGACGTTCGCCGATCGTCACCCCGGCCCCCCGGTCGCCGGTCTTCCGGCGAGGAGGCGGCCGGCCTATCCTTGCCCCATGTCCGTCCAGGCGTTGCACTCGGCGAGCCCAACGACTAATCATCTGGTCCATCGACCAAGGAGTGTAGTCACATGTCAGATCCGCCGGCCGGCGGCGGTTTCGCCGGGCGCTTCGCTACACCGACGCTGGTCAGCCTTCTCGGGCTGTCTCCCACCCGGCGCGACGGCGACTTCTACCAGCCCGAGCTCGCCGGCCTCACGGGATCGCGCCTGGTGCCGGTCCAGCGCGACCTGCGGCGCCTCGAGAGCGCCGGTCTGGTGGCGCGGCGCCGGCACGATCCGCGCCAGATCGCGACCTTGCTTGCCGAGGCCGGCGCGCAGTTCGGCCGTGAGGTGTACGTCGCCGCCTGCGCCGCGGACGGGCTCCGCGCAAGTGTCGCTGCCGGCACGCCCTTCCCGGCCGGCGTGCTGGACGGAGCCAGGATCTGGCCGCTCGGCGGCGACGCGGAGCTGGGCGCCCTGCTGCGCAGCGTCGGGCCGGCCGGTGGCTGAGCGCCTGCGCCTCGACGACCTCGTGGCCGGCGGGCGGCTCGAGCGGCACAGCCCCTCCCCCGCGGAGACCGGCGACCTGCTGGCTCTCGCCGCACGTCAGCTTGTGGATGCCGCCGCGGCGGAGCTGTCCCCGGAAGGCCGCTTCGCCGCCGCGTACAGCGCCGCCATCACTCTGGCGACCCTGGTCGTGCGCGCCGGCGCCTACCGCGTCGCCGGCGCGCCCGAGGATCACCAGCTCACCATCGCGCTCCTGCCGGTGTTCCTGGGCGACGAGCAGCGTCGCGGCGCGACATATCTCGACGCCTGCCGGCGCAAGCGCGACGTCGCCCGGTACGACCGCGCCGACGCGATCAGCGCGGCCGAAGCGCGGGCCTTGCGGGCTGCCGCGCGGGAGCTTCAGGACGAGGTACTCGCCTGGCTCGCCGAGGTGCATCCGGAGCTGTTGCGCTCGCCCTGACGCCGGCCGTGGTGCCGAAGATGTCGATGTGGCCGGCGGCGTCATCCACGTCGTGCCCGCTCGGGCCTCGATGCCGGGGACCTGACAGACGTGCGCAGCGTAGCCACGTCGGGCGGCTCAAGAGCCGCCGCCGGCAACGCGCGACCGATGCTCGTGAGCGTCCCGGGGTATAGTCTCGCCTGAAGTACTTCTTCTCGGAGGCGGGGGGCGGAATGGCGACCAGCAAGCGCAAGCCAGCGGCGAGCAAGCCGGCCGCAGGCAAGCCGGCGGCAAATTCGGGGAGCAAGCCGGCCGCAGTCAAGGCGGCCGGCGGCGAGGCGGCCAAGCCGGCGCCCAAGACGCGCAAGCCGGCGGCACGCAAGGCCCCCAAGGCGGCGGCAGCCGCTGAGAGCCCGCCGCAGCGGCCCGGCGCGTTCCCGGTGGTCGGCATCGGCGCCTCGGCGGGCGGCCTCGCCGCCATCGAGGAATTCCTCTCCGCCATGCCCGCCGGAGACTCGCTGGGCATGGCGCTCGTGCTGGTGCAGCACCTCGACCCCGACCACAAGAGCCTGCTGCTCGACCTGGTCCGCAGGTACACGCACATCGAGGTCGCGTGGGCCGAGGACGGCATGGAGGTGCGCCCCGGCTGCGCCTACGTGATGCCGCCCAACAAGGACATCACGCTCCAGGGCGGCCGCCTGCACCTCATCGAGCCCGAGGCTCCGCGCGGCCAGCGCCTGCCGATCGACTACTTCTTCCGCTCGCTGGCCGCCGACCAGCACGAGCGCGCCGTGTGCATCGTGCTCTCGGGCACGGGCAGCGACGGCACGCTGGGCGTGCGCGCCGTCAAGGGCGAGGGCGGCATGGCGATCGCCCAGACTCCCGAGTCGGCCGGCTACGACGGCATGCCGCGTAGCGCCATCGCCACCGGCCTTGTGGACTACGTGCTCACGCCGGTCGAGATGCCCGAGCAGCTCGTCGGCTACGTGAGCCGCGCCTTCGGGCGCCTGCCGAGGGCCGTCAGCCCCCCGGTGGCGCAGAGCCCGGACCTGCTGTTGCAGGTGCTCCATCTGCTGCGCGACCGCACTGGCCACGACTTCACGCACTACAAGGTCAACACCCTGCGCCGCCGCGTGGAGCGCCGCATGGCCGTCACCAGGATAGAGCGCATGGAGGACTACATCGTCCTCCTCAAGCGTGACACGCTCGAGTCCGAGACCCTGTTCCGCGAGCTCCTCATCGGCGTCACCAACTACTTCCGTGACCCGGACGCCTTCGAGGCGCTGGCCACCGAGGTGATCCCCCGGCTGGTGCGCTCCCGCGCGCCCGGGGACCCGGTGCGCGTGTGGGTGCCAGGCTGCTCCACCGGCGAGGAGGCCTACTCCATCGCCATGCTCGCGCTGGAGCAGGTCGGCAAGGCCAAGCGCAACGTGCCCATCCAGGTGTTCGCCACCGACATCGACGCCGCAGCCATCGAGCGGGCGCGCGCCGCCACGTACCCCGACAGCATCAGCGCCGATGTGACGCCGGAGCGGCTGGAGCGCTTCTTCGTGAAGGACGGCACCACCTACCGGGTCGCCAAGGTGGTACGCGACTGCCTGGTGTTCGCCAAGCAGGACGTCACCAAGGACCCGCCCTTCTCCAAGGTCGACCTCATCAGCTGCCGCAACCTGCTCATCTACATGGACGTCGAGCTGCAGCAACGGCTGATGCCGCTGTTCCACTACTCGCTCAACCCGGACGGCTACCTGTTCCTGGGCAGCTCCGAGACGCTCGGCGAAGCCGCTGACCTCTTCGCCCCGGTGGACAAGAAGTGGAAGCTGTTCCAGCGCCGCGGCACGGTCACCCCGCGGCAGAAGCTGCTCGCATCCACGATGCCGATGCCGAGCGCGGCCCTGAGCCGGTCGTCCGCGCTCACGCCGCCGCCGCTGCGCCTGCGCGTGCGCGACCTCGCCGAGAAGGCGCTCCTCGACAGGCATGCGCCGGCCTGCGTGGTCGTCAACGCCGAGGGCGACGTCCTGTACATCCACGGCCACACCGGGCGCTACCTCGAGCCTCCGGCGGGCGAGCCAAGCGGCAGCCTCCACAAGATGGCCCGCGAGGGCCTGCGGCTCGAGCTCTCCTCCGGCATGCGCAAGGCGCTCACGCAGAAGGAGCCCGTACGCTACGAGAACCTGGCCGTGCGGACCAGCGACGGCATGCACCGCGTCAACCTGATCATCGAGCCGATGTCCGGGCCCGATGCCGTCAAAGGGGTACTGCTGATCCTCTTCGAGGACGTGCCCCAGGCCACCCCCAGCGCTCCCGGCGAAGCCGCCCTGGAGCCCGTCGCCGACCGCGAGCAGCGCATCGCCGACCTGGACCGCGAGCTCTCGGCCAAGGAGGAATACCTGCGCACCACCGTGGAGGAGCTCGAGACCTCCAACGAGGAGCTCAAGTCGACCAACGAGGAGATGCAGTCGTCCAACGAGGAGCTGCAATCCACCAACGAGGAGCTCGAGACCTCCCGCGAGGAGCTGCAGTCGGTCAACGAAGAGCTCGTCACGGTCAACAGCGAGCTGCAGCAGAAGATCGAGCAGCTCTCGCGCGCCAACAACGACATGAACAACATGCTCGCCGGTACCGGCATCGGCACGCTGTTCGTGGACCAGAAGCTCCGCATCCAGCGCTTCACGCCCGCGATCACCGAGATCATGAGCCTGATCCCGACCGACGTCGGGCGCCCGCTCGGTGACATCGCCCAGCGTCTCACCGGCGACACCGACGTGGTGAGCGCCGCGACCACGGTGCTCGACAGCCTGAACACCGTGGAGACGCAGGTCCAGACCGCGACCGGGCGCATCTACGTGATGCGGGTGCAGCCCTACCGCACGCTCGAGAACGTGATCGAGGGCGCAGTGCTCACCTTCGTCGACGTCACCGAGCGGCAGCAGCTGCAGGCGGCGCTCGACGAGACCGCCAAGGCCGTCGCCGAGGCCGGCGAGTTCGCCCAGAACGTCCTCGACACGGTGCGCGAACCGGCGCTCGTGCTCGACGGAGAGCTCGCCGTGGTGACCGCCAACAAGGCGTTCCTGGCGACCTTCCAGCAGGAGCGGGACGAGATCGTCGGCCGCCCCTTGGGCGAGGTCTACGACGGCGCCTGGCTGAAGCCGGACCTGGTCGAGATGCTGCTCGAGGTGCTGCCCGCAAGGCAGAAGCTCGATGATTTCAAGGTGAGTCTCACCACCGGGGCGCTCGGGCCCCGCACGATGACGCTCAACGCCCTCGAGGTCCTCCAGACCACGGGCAAACGACGCCTCATACTGCTCACCGTCACCGACATCGAGGGCGACGGCTGATGGCCGAGCCGGCGTCGCCGCGCGGGGGCGATGAGGCGGCGGGCACCCTCAAGGCTGCGGCCGCCGCGGACGAGCTGCGGCGCC
>CAIWHY010000224.1 GCA_903912585.1 uncultured Thermoleophilia bacterium
CCGGGTCGAGAGCGAGAGCTCGACCTCGGGACTGAAGAGCCGGAAGGCGCACGCGGCCTGCACCAGCTCGCGTTCGTCAAAAGGGGTGACCGGGATCTCGCCGCCCTCGTGCGGCCGCAGCCGCGGAAACGAAATGCTGTACCGGCTCCGCCAGTGGTGCTTCTCGAGATGGCGCAGGTGGAGGCCGACGAACCACGACTCGGCGCGCCAGTCGGCGAGGCCGTAGAGGGCGCCGAGGCCGATCTTCTTCACCCCGGCGCGGCCGAGCCGGTCGGGGGTTTCGAGCCGGTAAACGAGGTCGGCCTTCGGGCCGCTCAGGTGGTGGCGGCGGTAGGTCGCCGGCTCGTAGGTTTCCTGATACACGAGGACGGCGCTGAGTCCGTCGGCCGTCAGCGAGGCATATTCGGCCTCCTCCAGCGGCTGCACCTCGAGGGCGAGGCTGGCGAAATGCGGCCGGAGGAGCCGGAGCGCGCCGCGGAGATATTCCACGCCGTAGCGGCCGGCCTCACCCGTCACCAGCAGGATGTGCTCGAAACCATGCCGCACGAGCACGTCGGCCTCGGCGAGCATCTCGGCGTCGTTGAGCGCCTTCCGGGCGATGCGGTTCTGCGCGCTGAAGCCGCAATAGGTGCAGACGTTGGCGCAGACGTTGGTCAGATACATCGGCGCGTAGAGCTGGATGGTGCGGCCGAACCGCTCGACGGTGAGCTGGTGCGCCAGCCCGGCCATCGCCTCGAGGTGCGGCGCGGCGGCGGGGGAAAGCAGTGCAGCAAGGTCGTCGAGCGTAAGCCCGGACCGAACGCGGGCCAGCGCGCGGCTGACGTCGGCGTCGGACGCGGCGCGAATGCGGGCGGTGACGTCGGCGAAATCGTGCTGCTGCCAAAGCTCGGAGAAAGTCATGGAAGGAATTTTTTGGACCACAGAGGCACAGAGTGAATAAATTGCGGGTCAGATCTCTGTGTCCTCCGTGTCTCTTTGGTTAAAACTAGGTTGCAGTCAGAAAGGCGGTGAGCGGCGAGGTGGCCCGGGCCACGGCGTTGTCAGTCCGGGCGGCCGTGCCCGCGGTGCGGGCGAGGCGCCCGGCTTCGACGCCGAGGCGGAAGGCGCGGCCCATCGCCACCGGGTCGGCGGCCGCGGCGATGGCGGTGTTGACGAGCACGGCGTCGGCTCCGAGCTCCAGGGCGGCGGCGGCGTGGGAAGGCGCGCCGAGGCCGGCGTCGACGACCACCGGCACGCGGCTCTGGGCGATGATGATCTCGAGGAACACGCGGGACTCGAGGCCGCGGTTGCTTCCGATCGGGGCGCCGAGCGGCATGACGGCGGCGGCCCCGGCCTCCTCGAGCTGTTTGCAGAGCACCGGATCGGCGTGGACATACGGCAGCACGATCAAGCCGCGTTTCACCAGCTCGCGGGTGGCGGCCAGCGTCTCGCCCGGGTCGGGCATCAGGTATTTCGGGTCGGGGTGGATCTCCAGTTTCAGCCAGTTGGTTTCCAGCGCCTCGCGCGCGAGCTCAGCCGCGAGCACGGCCTCGCGCGCGTCCCGCACGCCGGAGGTGTTTGGCAGCAGCCGGTAGCGGCTGCGGTCGAGGTGCGCCAGAATGTCGTCGGCCGCGCCGTCGGTGCGCACGCGGCGCAGGGCGACCGTCACCAGCTCCGCGCCCGACGCCGCGAGGCTCTCCGCCATGACGGCGCCCGAGCGGTATTTGCCCGTGCCGAGAAAAAGGCGGGAGCGGAGGGTAATGCCGGCGATGACAAGCGGATCGGTATTCATGGAATGGTGACAGGAACGGCACCGGCCGCCCAGGCGTCGAGCAGGGCGCGCAGGTTGTCCCCCGCCCGCCCGTACCGGAACAGGGCGGAGGAGACGGCCGCGCCGGCCGCGCCGGCGGCGCGCAGTGCCGGCAGGTCGGCCGCCGTGACGCCGCCGATGACC
>CAIWHY010000225.1 GCA_903912585.1 uncultured Thermoleophilia bacterium
CCCGCCGGCCCCCGTCGCGTACGGGCCCGGGCGGCGCGGTCGTCTGCTAAACTAATGCGCCGTTCCCGCCGGAGGTCGTCTTGCCCGTCGTCGTCCAGAAATACGGTGGCACGTCCGTCGCCGACGCCGCGCGCATCGCCAACGTCGCGCGGCGCATCGTCGCCACGTTCGAGCAGCGCAACAGCGTGTGCGCCGTGGTGAGCGCGCGCGGCGACACCACCGACGAGCTCCTCGCGCTGGCGCGCGAGATCACGCCCGATCCGCCCGAGCGCGAGATGGACATGCTGCTCAGCGCCGGCGAGCGCATCAGCTGCGCCCTGCTCGCCATGGCCATCCACCGGCTCGGCTACGACGCCGTGAGCCTCACCGGCTCGCAGGCGGGCATCGTCACCGACACGGTGCACACCAAGGCGCGCATCCTGGGCATCCACCCGGCGCGCGTCAGCGAAGCCATGGAGGGCGGCAAGATCGTGCTCGTCGCCGGCTTCCAGGGCGTGAGCACCGACCGCGACGTCACCACGCTCGGCCGCGGCGGCTCGGACACCACGGCCGTCGCTCTGGCGCACGCGCTCGGCGCCGCCGTGTGCGAGATCTACACCGACGTCGACGGCGTCTACACTGCCAATCCGAGCCTCGTGGCCAAGGCCAGCAAGATCGACCACATCTCCTACGACGAGATGCTCGAGATGGCGGCGTCTGGCGCGCAGGTGCTCGCCCTGCGCTCCGTCGAGTACGCGCGCAAGTACGGCATCCCCATCCACGTGAGGTCGAGCTTCACCGACGCCGAAGGCACGTGGGTCACAGACGGAGGCGACCCGATGGACACCGACCAGCAGCTCGAACAACCGATCATCCGGGCCGTCACCTACACGACCGACGAGGCCAAGGTAGTGGTCCGCGGCGTGCCCGACCGCCCCGGCGTGGCGGCGCTCGTGTTCAGCGCCCTCGCCGCCGCGCACGTCAACGTCGACACGATCATCCAGAACACCAGCGAGAGCGGCCACAGCGACATCTCCTGCACGATCCCCGCGGAGGACATCCCGGCGGCCGACAAGGCGCTCCGGGACGTCACCCGCGAGCTCGCGGCGCGCGACTACGACATCGAGCCGTCGATCGCCAAGATCAGCCTCATCGGCGCCGGCATGCGCACCCACCCCGGCGTCGCCGCCAAGATGTTCCAGACGCTCGCCGACCTGGGCATCAACCTCGACATGATCAGCACGTCGCCGATCAAGATCTCGTGCGTCATCGCCAAGGAGCACGTCGACCTCGCCGTGCGCGAGCTGCACAAGGTGTTCGAGCTCGACGACGACGCCGTCTTCCACGAGCCCGTCGACCGGGGCACCTACTGATGGCCGGCCCACGGCACCTGCTGCTGGCCGCCCGGAGCACCTGCTGATGGCTGGGCCGCAGTACACGGTCGCGATCGCCGGGGCCACCGGCGTGGTCGGCGGTACCGTGCGCGCGATCCTCGAGGAGCGGGGGTTCCCCGTCGGGGAACTGCGCCTCCTCGCCAGCGCGCGCTCCGCCGGCCGCCGGCTGCAGTTCAAGGGCGTCGAGCTGGAAGTGCAGGAGCTCGGCCCGGGCTCGTTCGACGGCGTCGACCTCGCTTTCTTCGCCGCCGGCGGCTCCGTGAGCGCGGAGTTCGTGCCGCAGGCGGTCGCCGCCGGCGCCACGGCGATCGACAAGTCGAGCACCTTCCGCATGGACCCGGCGGTGCCGCTGGTGGTGCCGGAGGTCAACGCCGATCACCTGGCGGCCAACACCGGCATCATCGCCACGCCCAACTGCTCCACCATCCAGATGGTCGTGGCGCTCAAGCCGATCTACGACGCCGCCGGCATCGAGCGCGTCGTCGTCAGCACCTACCAAGCGGTCTCGGGCAGCGGCCAGGGCGGCATCGCCGCTCTCGACGCGCAGGTGCGCCAGTGGGCCGCCGGCGCACCGGTCGAGGCGCAGTTCTACCCCCACCAGATCGCCTTCAACGTGCTGGCGCACATCGACAGCTTCCTGCCCTCCGGCGCCACCAAGGAAGAGCAGAAGATGGTCGACGAGACCACCAAGATCTTCGCCGACCCCGAGCTCAAGGTGACCGCCACCTGCGTGCGCGTGCCGGTGTTCGG
>CAIWHY010000226.1 GCA_903912585.1 uncultured Thermoleophilia bacterium
AGCCCGGCAGCGACCGCCGCGGCCGTCCAGGAGACGATCGAGACGTTGCGCACCCTCGACGACGAAGCCGCCTGCCTCGACGAACGCTACGGCGTCGTCGGAGCGATCGCCGACGTCGCCAACGGCCGCGGCCGCAACACCCTCAACCTGCGCTTCCAGAGCTTCGTGCTCGGCGCCTTCCTCGACCGTGTGCTCGAGGTCGCGTCCGCGCGCCTCGGCGTGATGACGGAGGGCCGCTACGACCTCCAGCGCACCGAGGCCGCCCGCCGCGGCCGCGCCACCGGCCTCGATCTCGAGGTCGCGGACGCGTGGACCGGCGAGTCCCGCCCGGTCAGCACGCTCTCCGGCGGCGAGACCTTCATGGCGGCGCTCTGTCTCGCCCTCGGCCTCGCCGAAGTCGTCCAGGAGTACAGCGGCGGCGTGCGCCTGGACACGGTGTTCATCGACGAAGGCTTCGGCTCGCTGGACGAGGAGGCCCTCGAGCTCGCCATCGACGCACTGGTCACGCTGCAGGAGGGCGGCCGGCTCGTGGGCATCATCTCCCACGTCGCCGAGCTCAGGGAGCGCGTGGACGCCCGCCTCGAGGTCAGCGCCGGCAAGACCGGCAGCTCCGTGCGCTTCGTCCTGCCCTGAGCCGGATCCGCGCCCGCTCCGCCTCCGGCTCAGACCCCAAGATTCGAAGGGCCCCGGCGTGCTTGCGACGCGCCGGGGCCCTTCGCCCGCTCAGATCCGCGTCAGCGCTTGATGGTGATCGACGCGCTCCCATTCACGTAGCCGGTCTTCGTGACCGAGACGGCGAGCTTGCCGGCCTTCTTGCTCGTGACCTTGAGGCTGGCGACGCCGGTCGCGCCGGTCGTGGCCGTCTTCGCCCCGATCTTCACTTTGGCACCGCCCACGGCGGCGCCGGCGTCCTTGACCGTCACCTTGGCCGTGAACGTCTTGCCGGCCTTGCCCGTGGACGGGGAGACCGTCACGGTGAGCCCGGCCAGGAGCTGCGTGTGGTAGATGGCGTTCCCGCTGCCTGCCGTGAACTGACCGAGGACGTCGACGCGATCACTCTGCGCGTTCGCGGCGAGCTGCCAGAGCGTGCCCGTCCCCGAAGGGCCGGCGACTGAGACCGTCTGACCCCACGCGGTGGCGCCGACGTTGCTGCGCCGCGCGTAGACCTGGTAGCGCCCGCTTGTGCTCTGCGTCCACACCACCCAGGCACGACCACTGGGATCGGCGGCGACCGCGGTCGCGTGCTTCTCGCTGCCGCCGCTGGCCAGGACCGTGTTGCTCTGCGCCGACTGCGGCGCGCCTGGCGTGAGGCGCCAGACCCGCAGCGCGGTCGTGCTCGGGTAGCCGGTCGGGTACGCGACGAGGACCACGGACTGCCCGACCAGGCCTGTCACGGGAGTGCGCATGTCCTGGAGGTTGAAGCTGCGGATGCCGCTGTAGGTCGTCCAGCTGTTGTTCAACGCGACCGAGCCGCCCACCGCCGAACCGCTGGCGGGATCGATCTGGCGGAACCACAGGCCTTCCTTGCCCGTCGCGTTGTACTGCGCGACGACGTAGAGCCGGCCGGAGACCGCGTCGTAGCCGAAGGCCGGGTTGTAGCCGTAATTGCCGATGTCGTTGACGTTCTGCGCCGCAGGCGACGGCGTCTCACCCTGGTGGACGAAGACTCCGGCGGTGCCCGCCCAGGTCTGGAAGACAGCGCTGGGAGTGACGACGGCGCTGGCGTCACCACCGTATGCGTTGCCGTCCGAGGTCACCAGAGCGGGGGTCCCAAGGAAGCTGGCGCCGTTGTCGGTCGAGAGCCAGGAGACCAGGCCTGAGTAGGTCGGCGAGGCGCCCGGAGACTGGCCGCCGGAGAAGACCAGCACGTCGGTGGTCGAGCCGCTGGGGGGGGCGACGATCGCGGGCCTGTTGCTGATCGTGGGCCAACCGCCGGGCGTGAGCTCCTTCGTCGCACCGACCCCGGACCCGTTCGCGGCGATCTGCCCGTACCTGAGGTAGTCGGGTGTGCCGTACACGCCCCAGACGACGTGGAGCGCGCCGCCGCTGCCGCGCACCGTGTCCGGCTGGACCAGCAGGGAGCCGACCGGCCCGCTGATGTTGGTCCACGTTCCGGGCCCGCCTGCCGCGGCCCAGCCGGGCCGGCCGGCCACGATGGCCACCAGGATCATCGCGGTGAAAGCGGAGAGGATGGCGAACCGCCGCAGCGGCGTTCGCAAATTCACAGGGAAATCGAGCATGGAGTTCCCTCCTTCGGCGGCCGACGACGGCCGGACGCCAATCTATCGCGGGCCGCGCACCACCAAAGGCGGCGTTGCATGGGATTTTGCGACCGCGACGCCGTCCCGAAACATCGGGCGGCCGTCCAGCTTCGCGTGTGAAACGGCGTACAAACTCGCCCTCGTCTCGCTGCGCCGCTTGCAGCACCGCGACCGGCGCGTCCGGTAGACTCCGCCCCATGACGTCGCGCGAAGCCCTCCGCCGCCTCGGCCGCAACCGCGAGAAGCTCCGCACCTACTCGGTGCGGCACATCGCCGTGTTCGGCTCCACGGCCCGCGACCAGGCCACCATCCACAGCGACGTCGACCTGCTCGTTGAGTTCGACCCCGAAGCCAGAGTCGGCCTGTTCACCTTCGTGGACCTGCTCGACTTCCTCACCAACGCGATGGGCACGCGTATCGACCTCGCCACGCCGGGGGCGCTGCGCCCCGAGATGCGCGAGGAGATCCTGGCGGAGGCCGTCCGTGCCTTCTGAGCCGCGCGACCGGCGCCTGCCCGGCTATGCGGCGCGCCAGTCCAAGCTGCGCTTCCGCGACTGGCGCTTCCGCGTGCGCGACATCCTCAACGCCGTGCGCGCCATCGAGCGCTACACCGTGGGCATGACCTACGAGGAGTTCGCCGCCGACGCACGGACCATCGACGCCGTCGTGCGCAATCTCATGACCATCGGCGAGTCCACGCGCTGGATCCCCGAGCCGATCAAGGACGCGCACCACGAGGTGCCCTGGCACACGCTGCGCGGCGTGCGCAACGTCGTCGTGCACGAGTACTTCGGCGTCGACTCCGGGATCCTGTGGGAGACGCTGCGCACCGACCTGCCGCCGCTGGCGCCCAAGCTCGAGGCTATCCTGCAAAGCTGAACGGCCGGCGGCAGGCGCTTGCGCCCACCGCCGGCCGCCGTCTTTGCGGCTTCTTACGGCCGACTGCTCGGCCTCCGCCGCTCCCGCTTACGCGCGCCGAGTCTTACTTCAGCGTGAAGAACAGATCGGTATCGAAGAACACGAGCGACGTGGACACGGTGCCGACCTTGAGGCCAAGTGCGGACTCGAGCACCGCCGCGCCACCCGGGACGAGCGTCGTGTTCGGGGTCAGCTTGAACTGGATGCCCTCGATCGAGACTCTCTTGCCGCTCTTGGTGATCCTGGGCTTGCTGGTCGACGTCGCGACGGTCAGTCGCGGGGCGGGCGACGTGCCGACAGCCGCCGAGAGCGCGTAGCTGTTGGCGCCGGTGGCGATGATGCGCAGGCCCTGGAAGCGCGTCTGCTGCGGCCCCACGAACACGTTGGCAAAGCGGATCCCGCCGCTGTGGTAGAACGTGCCCGTCTTCGTGCTCCAGTTGTACGTGCTGCCGCTGCTGCTGGTGTAGATCGGCACGCTGAAGAACCAGTTGATGCCGCTGGTCCAGTTGACGGTCAGGGTAGCTGGGCTGATGTCGTCGACGACGACATTCTGCCCGACCAGGTCCTTGACGACGCTCTTGTCCATGTTCATCTGCGTGGTGCCCTTGACGACCTTGACCGTCGCGGCCTGGGCAGGCACGGCGAAGATGAACAAAGCGAGAGCGGCGATGACGATGAGCAAGATCGAACGAGAACGGCTGTGCATTCAACGCCTCCTGATCGTGGATCGCGGCTTGGTACTTCCGCCGGCGACTTGACTACGATGCCCCCGGGGACGCGGCACGCCTTTCGTGGCCGTCCGCCGCGATCGCGCCGGCAGAAGGCGGCGTCGACAGGGCGGGTGCCTCAGTCATCGGCTCGGCACTCGCCGGACTTGACTTCCGCGCGGGGCGCGCCGGGCCTCCGCTTGCCTGTACAATCGACCCGCGTTCGCGGCGTCCGGTCCGCGACCCCGTCAGGAGACCCGCGTGCAGCAGGCGCACGTTCAGGAGCGTGTCGAATTCGCCGCCCTCGGCTATCGTGCGGCGGCGGTGATGGTCGACACTCTCATCGTGCTGGTCGCCTACTCCGTCGTGCTCGCCATCGCCGCGCGCGCCGGCTGGAGCCAGCTGGCCTTCATGAAGAACCTCACGCTGGGCGACATCTCGACGGCGTCGCGCCAGTCGCCCGGCTGGTTCATGCCGGTCATGTACGCCCTCGTCTTCGTGTACTTCACGCTGTTCGAACTGCGCGGCTGGACGCCGGGCAAGCGCATCTTCAGGCTTCAGGTGGCCCGCGAGGACGGCACGCCGGCGTCGCCGACGTCGATCATCCTCCGCAACCTCGTGCGGATCCCCGAGATGCTGCTCTACTACATCCCGTCGGGCATCTCGTGCCTCGCAAGTCCGCGCAACAAGCGGCTCGGCGACTACGCCGGCGGAACCGTCGTGCTGCGCCGCAGCCCGGCCGCCGGCGCGCCGGCGGCGAGCACCGCCTTCGGCGCCCAGCCGGCGGCCACTGCCCCCCTGGCTCCACCGGCTCCGGCCGCGACAGGCCCGGCGGCCCAGTCGCCGTCGGCGGCGCCGAGAGTCGCGGACGCCCTGGCCGCGCTCAAGACCGCAGCGCTCGCGGTCCGCGGTGCGCACCTCAACTACCTGCGCTTCTCGGAACGCGAGCTTGCGCGCGAGCCCGGCGCCGCCGCGTACACGCCCGAGTACGAGGCGGCGTGGTACACCCTCGCGGATGCGGTGATGGCGCTGCAGCACGCCTACGCGGAGGCCGCCGTGGCCGCGACGGTGGCGGGCACGTCGATCCAGGAGCAGGCAGTGAACCAGCCGGACCTCACCTACCTCTTCGGCGAGCTGGAGCCGTACCTCGCCGCCGGTTCGGACGAAGAGGTCCACGAGGCGTACCTGCGCGTGGCTCGCAGCGAGATTCCGGCCTGACCGACGCCCCGCGGAGCACTGCCTGTCTGCTCCGAGGAGTACTATGGGCGAAGTGAGGGTCGACAAGGAGGGGCGGCGATGTCAGCAGCGATCGCATCCTGGGCACGACATGCGGTGGCGTTTCTCGCGCCGACGGCGGTCTTGGCGGCCGCCCTCCTGATGCCGGTCCTGGCGCCGCCGGCGGCGTCCGCCGCGCCGGCGATCTTCCCGGTGTGCATCCAGGCGGGGGGCCAGGCAGGTCCCGACATCGCGGGCGACCTCGTCGTGTGGACCGACAACCGCAACGGGAATCTCGACATCTACGGGCGGTACCTCTCGTCCACAAAGGACTTCGCCGTGTGCGCCAACCCTGCCGGGCAGGACAACCCTGCCGTCACCGCGCAGGTGATCGGCGGCCAGAAGCACTACGTCGTGGTGTGGGTCGACGACCGCAACACGAGTGCGGCAAGCGGCGCCACCGACGTCTGGGGGTGCGACTTGACGGCGAAGACCGCCGCCTTCCCCGTCTCTCCCAGGAACACGGCGACGATCAAGTGGTACCCCGAGATCAGCGACAACTGGGTCGTCTGGGTGGAAGCCACCACGTCGGCCGGTCCCTACAGCATCATGGCGCGCGATCTCAGCGCGCCCCTCTCGAAGAAGAACCCGTACAGGATCGCCACGAGCAAGGTCCTGAGCCCGCTCGGCGTCTCGAGCCGGGTAGTGGCCGGCAAGACCGTCCACACGGCCGTCTACACGTCGGCGAGCGGCGACATCAGCGGCCGCGACCTGCCGGGGGGCACGCCCTTCGCCGTCGCCCAGACGGCCAAGTTCGAGTGGAGCCCCGACATCAGCGGCGACCGCGTCGTGTGGTGGGAGACGGGCGGACGGGTGATGGCCCGCAACCTGGCCACGAGCAAGACCTCCTTCGTCGCCTTGGGCGCGCGGCCGCACATCGACGGCAAGCTGGTAGCCTGGGACGGCGGCGGGCACGGCGGGAGCTTCACGCTCACCTACGCCGGCAACGCCGCGATCTACGTACGCAGCGTCGCGGCGCAGCACGCGCAGACGATCACGCTGGCGCAGAAAGACCAGACGTCCCTCTTCCCCGCCCTGAGCGGCAAGACCGTGGTGTGGGAGGCGGGGCCGGCGAGCCGCGTGCTGAGCCACATCCACATCTACGGGGCGCGACTCTAGGAGCGCCGGCCGGTCAAGGCGTGAAGCGGAAGCCATCCTCCTCGACCAGCTTGACGCAAGCCGCGACGACGCCGGCGTCGTATTTGTAGCCGGCCCCGCCCCTGAGCTCCTCGAGCGCGGCGTCCATGCCCAGGGACGGGCGATAGGGCCGGTGAGACGACATCGCCTCGGCGACGTCGGCGACGGCGAGGATCTTGGCCTGCGGCAGGATCTGCGCCTCGGTCAGCCCCTCCGGATAGCCGGAGCCGTCGAGGCGCTCGTGATGCTGCAGGACCATGTCGGCGACGGGCTGTGAGAACTCGACCGCCGCGATGATCTCGTAGCCCGCTCTCGCGTGCTGCTTGATGAGGTTGAACTCGACCTCACTCAGCCTGCCGGGCTTGGAGAGGATCTCCGCCGGCACCGCGATCTTGCCGATGTCGTGGATGAGTCCGGCGAGGCGGACGCCGTCCACTTCCTCGTCGTCCATGCCCAGCGCCGCGGCGATCGCCTCCGCCAGTTCCGCCACACGGCGTTCGTGCCCGGCGGTGTACGGGTCGCGCGACTCCACCACGTGGCCCATGGCGAGGACCGTGCCCTCCACGGTGCGCCGCAGCTGCTCCGCTTTGCTGCGCACCTCCTCCTCGGCCAGCACCTGGTCGGTCACGTCGAGGGAGACGCCGCCGACCAGCGGCGGCCCGTCGTGTTGGGGGATCGGGAAGTGGACCGAATGGAAGTACCTGGTCTCGCCACCACGCTGCCACTCCCTGACCTCGTCGACCACCTCACCGGCGAGCGTACGATCGGCGACCGTCTCGCTGTGCTCTGCCTCCTCGAGAGTCCAGATCTCCGCCGGCGTCTTGCCCGTCCACGACGCGGAGTCGGCCACGCCGTCTGCCGAGCCCGCCCGAGCACTGGCGTACACGTAGTGGTGCCCGGCGTCCTTGATGGTGACGATGCCGGGGATCCGCTGCGCGAACTGCTCGAACTGTGCAATGCCCCGGCGCACCGCCTCCTCCGCCCGGGTACGGGCGGTGACGTCCTCGATCACCGCGGCGACGTACGCGAGGCTGCCGCTCTCGCGCACCCCGCGGACGGTGAGCCGGGCATGCAGGATCTGCCCGTCCTTGCACAGGAAGCGCTTGTCGATCGAAAAGCCATCGACCTCACCTTTCGCAAGCGCTCCGTAGCGCTCGAGGTCGGCGCCCACGTCGTCAGGATGCGTGATGTCTGCCCACGTGAGACCGTCGCGGAGCTCATCGGCGGTGTAGCCCAGCATGCCGCAGAAAGCCTCGTTGACGGACAACCACCGCATGTCGAGACCGGCGGTCGCCATGCCGATGTTGGCCTGCTCGAAGAAGGCGCGGAAGTGCGTCTCGCTGTCCACGAGCGCCTGCTCGGCGCGGCGGCGCTCGGTGATGT
The DNA here is from genome assembly GCA_903912585.1 of uncultured Thermoleophilia bacterium. Classification (GTDB taxonomy): domain Bacteria; phylum Actinomycetota; class Thermoleophilia; order UBA2241; family UBA2241; genus CAIXSE01. The sequence goes on from CAIWHY010000226.1 coordinate 7,682, forward strand.
CGGTGCAGAGCCCGAAGGCACCCAGGAACCCCCCGTCCGGCGCCCGTTCGGCCACCGAGGAGAGGTGGATCCACACCTCGCCGCCGTCCTTGGCGCGAAAGCGGCAGTCGTAGACGCCCGGCAGACCCTGCCTGCGGGCCCGGCTCTGGGCGTCGAAGAGGGGGGCGTCGTCCGGGAACACGAAGTCGACGTCCAGCCGCCCCACCATCTCGTCCGGCTCGTAGCCGAGCATGGCTGCCATCTGCTCGTTGACGAAGGTCGTGCGGAACTCGGCGCTGCTGGCCCAGATGCCCTCGGAGGCCATCTCGACGATGCGCCTGTACGTGGAGTCGCTCTCGCGCGCCTGCTCCTCGGCGATCACGCGGTCTGTCACGTCCCGGCCGTAGCTGATCACGACGTCGGCGCCCTCGAGGTAGTTGGCGGTGACGTCGTAGACGAGGCGCCCGCCGCCGGGCCCGGGGCCGTCGACGCGATACTCGAGCACGCCGCGCTGCGTCGTCTCGGCCCAGACGGCCGGCCAGTTCTCCTCGGTCGTCGAGAGGCCGTGCTCCCAGACCTTGGCGCCGACCAGCGCGTCCCGCCCGACGCCGAGCCTCTCGCAGGCGAGGTGGTTGGCGTAGACGACCGTGCCGTCGGCGACCATCGTCATGATGACGAGCGAGGCGTGATCGAGGGCGTGCAGCGCGTTGCGCGCCGACTCCGCCGCCTCGCGGTGCTGACGGCGCAGGTCGGCGCCGTCGACCGCGCGCGTGACGGCCGGCGCGAGCCGCGTCAGGTTGTGCTTGAGCACGTAGTCCACGGCGCCGGCCCCGAGCGTCTCGACCGCCGTCTCCTCGGAGATGTCGCCGGAGACGGTGATCGCCGGCAGGTCGGGGGCTGCCTCCGCCAGCACCTTGAGCGCCTCTATGCCGCCGAAGCCCGGCATGTTGTAGTCGACCAGCGCGACCTGCCAGGGTCCGGCGGCGAGCGCCTCGCGCACGGTATCCGCGGCTTGGACGCGCTCCCACTGCGGCTCGTAGCCGGCGTCGCGAAGCCGGCGCAGCATGAGCTCCGCGTCGTCCTGACTGTCTTCGACGAAAAGGATCTTCAGATCCACGCAGCCTCTCCCCGAGCCGCATCCCCTCATCGATTCACCATACGCCCTGCGGCCGTGCTGGTCGACGCTCACTTCCGTTCGCGCTGCGCGTGTCGCGCTGCCCGCGCACCCGGCAGGGGTTCAGCCCGCCAGAAACGCCTGGGCCTTCTCCATCCAGGTGGGGATGTCGATGTCCTGCGGACACTTCTCGAGGCAGTCGCCGCAGGCGGTGCACTGGTCGGCGCGCTCGCTCTCGTCAAAGAAGGCGCTGTACGCCCACCGGCGGCGCGACAGGTCGTCGAACATGTGCGCGTCGTTGTAGAGCTCGAAGACGTCGGGGATCGAGACGCCCTGGGGGCAGGGCATGCAGTAGCGGCACGAGGTGCACGGGATCGGGCTGAGCTCGCGGTACACGTCGCGCACGCGACGCACCAGGTCGAGCTCCTCGGCGCTCAGGAGTCCCGGCCGCGAGCGCTGCGCGAACTCCAGGTCCTCCTCGACGTGCTGCATGGTGCTCATGCCGCTGAGCAGGAACGACACCTCGGGCTCGCTCCAGACCCACTGCAGCGCCCACTCGGCCGGCGAGCGGCGGACCGCAGCCTCGCCCCAGAGCGCCTCGACCGGCGGCGGCACGTGGCGCGCCAGGGCGCCGCCGCGCACCGGCTCCATGACGATCACGCCGAGGCCCTTGCCGGCCGCGAGCTCGAGGCCCCGGCGGCCGGCCTGGTAGTCCTCGTCCATGTAGTTGAACTGGATCTGGCAGAACTCCCACATGTCGCTGGCGGCGAGGATCTCTTCGAAGTCCTCATAGGTGCCGTGGAAGCTGAATCCGAGGTGCCCGATGCGGCCATGGGCGAGCGCGCGCTCGGCCGACGCGAGCTGGCCCTGCTCGACGACGTTCTTCCAGTGCGAAGCGTCAAGCGAGTGCAGCAGGTAGAAGTCGATGTGCTCCTCCTGCAGGCGCTCGAGCTGGATGCCGAGGATGCGGTCGAAGTCGCCAGGCTTCTTGACGTTCCACACCGGCATCTTGGTGGCGATCTTGACGCGCTCTCGGTAGCCGCCCTTGAGCGCCTCGCCGAGCCACGTCTCGCAGGTGTCCTCGTGGTACATCCAGGCGGTGTCGACGTAGTTCACACCGCCCTCGATGGCGCGCTGCAGCATCGCCGTCGCGGCCGGGTAGTCGATGCGCTTGAACTCGGGCCTGCCCTCGGCGTCGCTGAGCACGGGCAGGCGCATGGCGCCGAAGCCGAGAGCCGAGGGCTTGAAGTCGATCTTGCCGAACTCGCGATACTGCATACGGCGATGGTACAGGCGTGACGGCGTGCACGCGACCGTGTGGGCGCGCGAGCAGAGAGCGGGTGCGGGCGGGCCGGGCGCCCCTCGCCGGGCGCGCTCCAGGTCCGTCCGCGGACGCTCCGGTGGGTGATGCCCCGCGCATGCGAAACCGATAGACTGTCGCCCGATGCCAGCGCCCCTGCAACATCCCGAGATCCTCATCCAGTCGCGCCGCGGCGAGACCGTAGAGAGCCTGCACCGGGCCGTGGCCGCACTGGCCGGCCCGGACGGCGAGATCGTGGAGCGCTGGGGCGACCCCGGCATGGTCACGTACTGGCGCTCGTCCGCCAAGCCGTTCCAGGCCCAGGCCTGGCTTACGGACGGCACCGTCGGCCACTTCGGCTGGGGCGCCGAGGAGCTCGCCATCATGAGCGCCTCGCACGACGGCCTCGACTTCCAGGCCGGCCTGGTGCGCCGCATGCTCGCCGACCTCGGCCTGTCGGAGGCCGACCTGCGCTGCGACGCGAAGCTCAAGGCGCGCCACAACTGCTCCGGCAACCACACCGGCTTCCTCGCCGCGAGCGTGCACCACGGCTGGGACATCGCCACGTACCAGCAGCCCGGCCATCCCGCTCAGGTCGCGGCGCTGCATGCCTTCGCGGCCTGCACGGGGGTCGATCCGGCCGCGCTCGCCACCGGCGTCGACGGCTGCGGCATCGTCTGCTACGCGACGCCGGTGAGCGTCGCCGCGAGCACCTTCGCGCTGCTGCCCGAGCTCCTCCCGGAGATCAGCGCCGCGATGCGCGCGCACCCGCAGCTCGTGG
>CAIWHY010000227.1 GCA_903912585.1 uncultured Thermoleophilia bacterium
AATGGTTCCGGCAGCCTCCGCGGCGACATCCTTGGGCATGCCGTAGTGCTCGAGCTCCATCAGGGATGCGTAGGCATTCGCATACAGCGGCAGCGCTTGCTCAGGGGTCCCGAACAGGGTTGGGAGGACGAGCATCCCGATGACCTCGTAGGAGGGCAGCAGCTTCTGGCAGAGGAAGGCGGCGTCGAGGAACATGCCGCCCCCCGTGCCCCCCGCGAGAGAGCAGACTATGTACGCCCGCTTCGTCGTGGTCGGATGCATCGAGTACCGATCCGCGAGGTCGCGAATGGCCTCAGCACCCTCAATGGTGCTCTTGGCTTGGATGATGCTGTCGCGAATACGCGGGTAGTTCTCATAGAAGCCGAGTCGGCCGCGCGGCCTAATCTGCGAGGCGCCCTCGAGGATTGCGCCCTTTGCAAAGACCCCCGGTGGAATCCAATTGAAGAGCCAGGGGTGCATGCTCTGATTGTCACGATAGCTATCGATCGTCTGCTGCGAGACGGTGGCCGGAACGATTTCGCCCCTACTGAGCCGCGCGTCCGGCAGCAGCCAGTCGAACGACTTGCCGGTGATGTCTATCTCCGAGTTTGGATCGCAGTCGATCCACAGGTACCGCATGACCGGGAGGGCTGCGACGCCGTACTCCTGGACGAACCGCTGACGGATGCGAAGCAGGACCTCCTTGCCCGTCCCGCCAAGCCCGATGACGATCGCGGGTACCGCCTGATTCTCTTCCGCGCGCGTGTTGTGGGCTCCGTCAGCCATGTGCGACTCCTACTTCTTCAGAGGCAGCCATGAGGCAGCGCCTAGTGTTCGATTGTGTTGGCGGATGCGGCCATAAACGCCACATAGACGACGATCCCGGCCACGATGAGGATCCCATATGCAACAAGCGCGGGCATCAGGTCCTGGACCGCATCTCGCTTGACGACGCAGGCCAGGAGCAGGAACACGAGCAGCCCTTCGATCCACGCAAGTCCGCGCAGCCAACTCGGCGCCCGGAATCCCCGGACCCATCGTCCGAGCCCACCGAAGTAGATGACTGAGCCAATCCCACCGGCCACGACCACGGACACGAAGAACAGTAGCCAATCACGCGCGCTCACTGGTCACCTCCGGTAGAGAGTCCCTTCATGCACCACTGCCAAATGAGTCGCTCCAGTCGGACTCCATCGGTTTGCGCCTAGGAGCACTGCGAGCCTTCGGCGCCTTCGACGGCTTCGATCCTCTCGATGCCTTCGGTGCCGGCGGAGGCGCCGCAGCTTCGGACGCCTCTATCGCGAACCTGAGTGGCGGCGCCAGCCGGTTGCCCAGCCACTTCTTGGCTCGGCCGGCGACGGCGTATCCCGTAACCGCCACGGCCTCCCATCCCTTGCCGGGAACGCGACGGAGATGGCCGACAAGGGTGTCACCGGATCGCAGCGGGAACCCCGTGGTCATCATCCGCCAGCGAGGGACCCGGATGTCCTGGCCGGAGGCTTCCGCAACCTCGCCGAAGGCCTCGTCGCGCCTGCGGCCGATGGGCTCGACGCGCCATTCCCCGGCGAGTTCGCTACCGAGATTGAAGCCGATGGGCCGGAGGAAGTACCACGCGAGCAACGCCAGGACCGCGAGGATGACGACGACCGGAATCAAGATGATGAACGGCGCCCACCACGGATACTTGAGGACGGTCACTACGTCCGCTCGGATCTTCTTCTCCACCTGCTCCGACTTCTTCGGCGCAGCCTTCTGGAAGAGGTCTCCCAATCGATAGACTTTGTCCTGCTGAGTACGCCATCCGGCGCCGCCGTAGGCGGCCGAGGTGCTCCACTTGCGCAGGAACGACGGATCCAGGCTCGCCCGTTCGCGAGATACGACGGGCTCCAGGACCACTTCGACGGCTCCTGTGATCTCACCGGAGATGTCCGAGTTGGACCCAAGGCCGACGTAGCTGCCGATCTTGTCCCAGACCCCCCGGAACGACCGGCGGAAGCTGATGCCCTGAGGGATGCTGATGTGAGCCACGATGCGGTTGGTCGACCGGTCTATGCCACCGAGCACGACCTCAGGCGGCGACGCCTCGGCGTTCCATCCGCGAGCGGCGAAGTTGCCCTTGCTGAATTCCCTGACGATTCGGACCTTCACCGGCACCTGTTTGAGCACGACCGGCCCCGACTTGGATTCCAACTTGATTGCAAATACTCCCGCGATGCGCTGCCCCGCATCGAACTCCTTTGGGAAGCGCAATACGGAACGGCCTGCAGACTCGGCCTTAGTAAGGATGGCGTCTCCGGGACGGGCCTCCGACTCGTTGGCCTGCTCGATGACAAGGTCGACTGCGCTCGGACTTGCGAGTGGTTTTGCGCGAACGCGTCCCGCGCCTACTTCCTCTTGGAGTCGCTTCGCGACTGCGGCGACCTGATTGTCGAAAGCCTGCTGGTCTCCCTTGCGGAGGATGGCGTAGGCAACGAGGCCCCTCTTCCCCCGATACTGACCCAGACGCTGGTCGTGAGACCCGTACACCGTGCCATCGAAGGCCAGTGACATGGGCAGGATGTCGACCGCCTCCGTGGTCTTGCCCTGCAGATAGGCGTAGAACCCCTCGAGGTCTTGGCCGACTTTGGCGTTGCCAGCATCCGTGACGTTGTCCGTGATGATCCATACGGTCCGATAGCCGGAGCGCTGCGCCATCGCCTCCTTGGTCAAGGTCCGCTGCCCGCGCGCCTGTTTGGGATCCCTGAGGACTGAGTCACCCGCGGTGGCGAACCGCGTGAAGTCGTTGCTCGCCGTGATGTAAAGCTCGGGAACCACGTTGGCACCGCTTGCAGTCAGCGCGCCCTTCAGGACGCCGACCATGTTCGCCAGGGAGCCTGTTTCGAAGAAGCCCCGCATGGAACCGGATCCATCCACCATCACGAGGACTTTGGACGCCGGCGCGGCCGATGCGCACTGAGCGCCGAGGAAGAAGGCAGCGATGCACGCGAACGCGACAACAATCAGGACGCCAGCAGACGGCTTGGAGAGTTCTCGCCTCACGCTCTGCCGACCAGCCTAAGCTCACCGCGGGGACGCAGTCCCGGAACGGTCGCGGCGATGACAAGCCCGGTCCCGGCGAGCTCAAGCGCGCGCGGCGCGGCGCCGTCCAGGTCCGCTACCATCCTTGCGTCGGGGTGACCCAGTACATGAGCGGCCACGACGCGCTGCTGCCCTAACTGCGTGCTGCCGGCTACCAGGAGGGCGTCACCCAGACGTCGAGGGCGCACTTGGCCGCAAAGCAGCGAGAAGCCGAGGGCGGTGACGGAATCCCAAAGGACGTCACCACTCAGCGCGTCCATCACCTTGACTGCGCCCATGTCGGCGACGAGCAGCCGATTCGTCTCATGATCGAGCAGCATCTCGAACGGCTCCTCAAGCGGCTTGCCAAGCCGCACGAACTCACCGGAGAGATGGTTGAACACCACCACGCTGTCGCCCGCCGCCATGTAGATGCGCTCACCGCTCTGCGCGACTGCGCGCTTGAGGCTGAGACTGAACGGCGAGGGGCAACTCCGCAGCGTCCCATCCGGAGGGAGGATGTAGCCTGCATCACGCGTGTGGAAGAAGCAGACGTCGTCCGGCAGATGCGCGACCACTGGGCCGACCCGCCCGTCCACGGTTTGCGTGTTGACCAGCGCGAACGCGCCCGCCGACGCCCTGTATGAGATCACGTCGGTGCTCGACTGCGCCTCGTTGAATGCGAAGACCACGGCTCCCGTGGGAGTCAGAGCGGCATGCGAAGGCCGAGCCCCAGCCTCCGATGAGTAAATCCAGTCGACCGAGATCTCCGGGAGAAAGTTGACGACAGCCACCCGGGTCTGCGCGACCGCAAGGAGACATGGTCTCGCGTCGATCGGCCCGCTCCCGACCACGCCCGCGTCGACGGCTACGATACTCTCCTCGCCGAGGAGCTGCGCCGGATCTGATGCCAGCGGGTCCGCGGCGCTCAGAGCCCAGAGTCCTCCCTCCTCGACCCCGAAGAGCAGGAGTCCCCACTCGCGACTCAAATGCAAGATCTGACCACCACCCACCCGCGATGAATCGAAGAGCAAGACAGGATCCGCTGCGAACTCGGATGAGTGAGCGCGACTCACGACCTCCTGCTCGAAGGCCCCCGAGAACGATACTGGCTGTCCGCACGCGCGGCAGAACCTGGCCAAGTGGTGGTTGCGTTCGCCGCACGAGCAGCTGAACCATGCGGAGTCAATGCAGGCAGCGCCAGGAGATAGCCACAGACTCGTGCTGTCAGCGATTGCTCCTACAAAGTCTGCGTCTGCCGCCACAAGGCCCCCTCGAGTGACGAGACTGGAGAGCTTGCATCCTATCAGAGCACGATATCGACGAGCGCGGACGGAAGCTGTAACTGGCGGGGCCACACGTGGCGGACGACGACTCGAGCGCCATGAGGGCGGGATCGCCACATAACCGCCGCGCCGTGCCGCGATCCACAGCAAATGGCCCGCAGCACGAGCACCTCCTCTTGGCCCGCTTGGCCGTCGTCCGTCCGACCCATCCCCTACACTTACGTATCCACCAGCGAGCGGCTCGCGGTCAGGGTGTGCCCCGCGAGCCGGCTTCCGCGTCCGTGAAGTCGACCACCGGAGGTGCCTTTGGCAGTACAGCTGTTCCCTGCAGACGGGGTGACGTGGGTCGTCTCCCTCCCGACCGGTCTGGCCACCGACACCATCTGGCCGGACATGGAGTGGATCGAGGCGCTGGCCCCGGTCCCCGAAGAGGCGGAGGCTGAGTTGCCCGAGGAGGTGTGTGCGCGATGACGTTCGAGATCAAGCCCTATCCGGAGTTCGCCTGGTCGATAAGCCGGCAGCGCAAGCTCGACCAGTGCCCGCGCGCGTACTTCTACACGTACTACCTCGGCTGGAACGGCTGGCTGGACGACGCCCCCACGGAGACGCGCGTGGCGTACCGGCTCGGCAAACTCACCTCGCTGGACGCGCTGCTGGGGCAGCAGATCGACGTGCGGGCGCGCGAGCTCGAGGCCGCCGCGCGCACTGGTGCGGAGCTCCCCGCGGCGGACGAACTGGAGACCCGAACGCGCGAGGCGCTACGGAATCTGTGGACGCAAGCCAAGAACGGCCGGGCCGGCTTCGAGGCCCGCCCGAACAAGGTCACCATGCTCCGCTCGCTCTACATGAACCAGGACACGCAGCCCGAGACCGACCGCCTGAACCAGAAGGCCGGCCCCAGCATGCAGGGCCTGCTGGCGACCTCCCACTGGGAGCGCCTGCGGGCGTGCGGCGGCGAGGGCCGCGTCGAGGTGCCCGACTTCGCCAGCTTCCCGCACGACGGCGTGAAGGTCTTCGCGGCTCCCGACCTCGCCTACGTCGAGGGCGGCACGCTGCACGTGATCGACTGGAAGACGGGCCGCGCGGACGACTCCAACCCGCTGCAGGTCCTGCTGCAGATGTGGTGGGCCCTCGAGACCTACCCGGAGCTGGCGCAGGCGGCCGCGTGCGGCAGCCTCGAGGTCCGCGGCTACCTGGAGTACGTCGCCGCCGGCAACACGCAGCCGGTCGAGGCGGTCGCGGGCTTCCGCGACCATGCCGCCGAGACCATGCACGCCGGCGTCGCCCAGATGCGCGCCCTGCTTGCCGACCCGGAGCAGAACATCCCGCTCGAGATGGCGGCATTCGAGCGCCGCGAGAGCGGGCTGTGCCGCAACTGCAACTTCTTCCCCGTCTGCGCGTAGCCGGCCCGCATCCCACCGGAGGCAGCAATGCCGAACGACACGGACTTCACCATCGCATCAGGGCGGAAGCTCCGGCTTCTGGGCATCGACCAGTACCGTACCTATGAAGGTCTGCTGCTGGGCGTGCCGACCTGGGGCTCGAACCCCAGCGCTCCGGACCCTTGCCTCAACGTCAACTTGCCGAATCCCGCCGCGCGGGTACACTGGCATCAAAGGAACCACCCCGGTGACAAGAGGCCATGGGACTCTTCCGCAAGGATAGCCGGGGTGGTCGCGACTTCTCAGGCTTGCGCATCCCCGAGACCGCCGATGCTTCTCACGCACGTCTCAACGCGCGAGAAGCTCCGCCGGTCCGCCCTCGCGGCAAGGCGGTACACGCTCCAGCTCACGTAGTCGGCGACCTGAAGATTGAGGTCGGCGCGCGAAGCGTGGTGCAGGATCCGGTACTCGAAGGCGTTCCTGGCGCGCTCGTGGAGCGCGAGCTTCACCGCCTTCGTCACCGCCAAACGCTCTCGGCGCACGGGCAGCGTATCGGTCACCACGATCACTCGAGAGGGTCGAGGGCCGCTCTCTTCCCCCGCCATCACATTCTTCATGAGCCGGGCGAACGCGGCCGGATAGAGTCGCTCGACACTCTGCATCCCGGGTGGGAGATCGCGCTTGTGGATGACTACCGCGTAGGCCGCGATGCTGCCGAGGTGCGCCTCGAGACAGCCGAGCACACGGTCACGCACCGCTTGCCGGTCTTCTGAGGCATGGAAGTACTCCAGGTCGAGCCCTGCTTCGAGGGCGTCGTACTTGGCCTCCAGCAGCGCGGGCAGATGCCGGAAGGGCCGCCGCATGACCACTCCCGTCAGGGCGAAGTACCGAGTGCCGTGCTCGCTGAAGTCCAGATTGCCGGCCTCGTCGATGTACACGTACATCGTCGCTGCATCGGGTTCGGATGTCGGGTCCATCGTCGCGAGCGTAGCAGCGCTCGAGCGCGTGCGGGAGAGTGACAATCGCGGGTCACGGCTGCTGACGGGGCCCGGGCCCGGGCCCGCGTCCGCGACCTTGACGTCCGGGCCGCGAGGTATCCTCAACTGCGGCTTTGGGCCGGTCAGGAGGACACACGCATGCCCCGCCAACTCGAGTTCACGCTTGACTCCAGCCGGTCGATCCGGCTGGTGGCCCTCAAGGAGTACTTCACCTACGGGGGTCTCGTCGTCGGGTACCCGTCGACGGAGATGAACCGCGACATGATTGACCGGCTGGTGGCCCGGCATACTCGCCCCAAGGGGCCGGATGTGCCCTACCTCATCGAGCCCATGCAAACCACGCTGGAGGTGAACCCTTCGGACCAAAGCAACGGCACGCCGGCCGCGCTCCCCAGGATGACCTGCATCGGGGACTTCATGTCGGATGTCCTGCCGGGCGACACGGAGAGCATCGCCTCCTCCCTGGTCATCATCTGGTTTCAGAGCGACTTCGCGCCGCCGCTTGAACCCTTCGTCAGAAGCCAACTCGCGGCGATGGATTGGGATGCGAACGCCTGGGGCTGGTCGCCGTGACGGCCCCCGGGCACGTGCCTACGCCCACCGCTCCCGCGCCCGCACCATGATCCGCTGCACCTCGCCGTCGTCGAACTCCCGGGTGCGGCCGCTGAGCTGCGTGACCCAGCGCTCGGGGAGCGCCGCGGCGCCGTGAAGGGCGCCGACCGCGGCGCCGACGATGGCCGCGATCGTGTCGTTGTCCTTGGTGTCGTTGACGGCGCGGACCAGCGCTTCCTCAGGGTCGCCGGCGTGCCGGGCGAGGATGTACAGCGCGCTGGGCACCGTCTCCAGGAGGTAGGCGCCGGACCACCACTGGTCGCAGGCCTGCAGCGACGAGAGGTCCTCGGCTTCCGCCGCCGCGAGCCTCTCGTCGGCGAAGCGCCAGAGCGGCCCAGAATACCCCGCAAACGCTCCGCCGCGCGGCCGGTGGCTCGTCTCGCCCTCGAGGTCGCGCGCCAGGCGCACGTATTCGCGCCGCCACCACGAAGGCTCGGGCGGCTCGTCCATGCCCAGCAGCTGCCAGAGCATCGCGACGAAGGCGAGGCAGGCAGACGTCGAGGCAGCGTCGTTGTGGGTCACGATCGCCGACAGCGTGGTGTCCACCCAGAGGTCGGTCGAGGGCGAGCGCACGTAGGGCACGAGCATCGGAGCGATGCGCATGAGCGCGCCGTTGCCGGCGGAGCGCGTGCCGCACTCATGCCAGGGCCGGTAGCCGAGGCGGACCGCCTCCATCGCCTGCGACACCGCCTTGCCGATGCCGAAGATGCGCTCCGAGGAGAAGCGCTGGGCCAGGTGAGCGGGCTTCAGGCCCTCGTCGATCAGCAGCTGGTCCAGCGTCCAGAAGGCCAGCTGCGTGTCATCGGTCGGGGTGGCCAGCGTCTTGCGCCGCCAGTGCGGCACGTAGTCGCGGATCTCGCCGTACTCCTCGCGTCGCCTCGCCGGGAGCTGCGACTCGGTCGTATTGCCCAGGGCATCGCCGATCGCGAGGCCGAGCAGCATGCCGTCGACGCGGTCCCAGTCGAAGGAAGCGAGTAGCGGCGCCGGAGCCTCGTCGAACAACGCGCCTCGATGCAGGTCGATCCTCTGGGTCTCGAGCAGCCGCTCGAGCAACGCGCGATTGTCGGTCAAGGCTCCTCCAGGCAGTAGTCCACTCGCAGGCGCGTGGCCGACGCTGCCTGCACTCTTCGGTGTCCGCCCGCGACTCGCCTCTTCCGTCCCGCGGCGCCGCTATCATCAGAGTATGCGCGTCATCGAAGCCATCGGCACGATCCTCGGCTACATCCTCATGGCGATCTTCGTCCTGGCGACCGCCGCGCTGGACCTGTACGTGATCGCCCGCTACGGCCTCATCGTGTGGATCTTCGTGATCCCGCTCTCGCTGATGTTGGTCGGCCTGCTGTTCAGCCTCGGGATGATGGCCGTGGTCGGCCTCGGAGTCGGGATCACCAAGGTCGTCGCTCCACTCCTCGGCATGGGCAACGACAAGGCCGAGAAGTGAGGCCTGGCGAGATGCACTGACGCATGATCGGCAGTCGTGCCGTTGTGCCACCCACAATGGACATCGGCGGCAGACAGTCACGGCAGACAGTGCAGTGGCCGACAAGAGAGCGGTAGCTACTCTGGAGGGGACCATGCTCATTGCCACGTTCGGGCCGACGACCGGATGGGTCGGCAAGACCATCACGCGCGACGGTGACGTCTTCATGCTCGAACGCGGAGGGCCTGTCTGGGCTGCCGACGTCCTCGCGTATGAGCGCCAAGGGCAGCTCTCGTGGGCCGCCGATGATTCGAAGGAGTTCGTCCAGCAGTTCGCCGACGCGAACGCCGCCGCCTTGGACGAAGCACGGCGGCTCTGGGCGGCGCGCGAGCGCCACACCACCCTCGTCACCCACGACGGCGGCGCCACCTGGGGGACGCCCGGCCCGCCGCTCAGCGACTGGCTCTCCGGCGTCGCCTTCGCCGACGCCGAGCACGGCTGGGCGGTAGGCGGCACGGACGTGATCATCGCCACCAGGAACGGAGGCGTCACCTGGTGCAGGCAGTCTCTAGTCACACTCGGCAGGTCCCTCCAAGCCGTCGCCTGCAGTGACGCCGCTCATGCCTGGGCTGTGGGCTCGTTCGGCGCCCTGCTCGCAACCAGCGACGGCGGCGCCAGCTGGCGGTGGCAGTCCCAACAGCGCCCAGCGAGGGGCGAAGATCTTCACGGTGTCGCCTTTTGCGACGCCGCGTGCGGTTGGGCGGTCGGCCTCCACGGCACGATCCTCGCCACCAGAGACGGCGGCGCCACCTGGACTGACCAGAGCCTCGAGGACGACGCCTACCTCTTCGGCGTGGCCTGCAGCGACGCCGCACACGCCTGGGCCGTGGGGAGCGGCGACGAGGGTAGCGTGATCGTCGCGACCAGCGACGGCGGCGCCACGTGGAACGAGCTGAACCCCCTGCCGCTGGGGGACGAACTCACCGGCGTCGCCCTCAGCGACGCCCAGCACGGCTGGGCAGTGGGAGGCCACGCCGGCACATGGGTCGTCCCCGGCGACGGCGGCCCGTGGAGCAAGCACTCCTCCCAGAGCGGCATCATCCTCGCCACCTGTGACGGCGGCCTCGCGTGGAACTCTCAGTTCTCATGGACCACCAGGCAACTCAACGCCGTCTCCAGTTGCGACGCGGACCACGCATGGGCGGTAGGCGACGCCGGCGTCATCCTCGCGACCAGCGACGGTGGCGAGACTTGGAACGAGCAGAGCTCGGGTCGCACCGAGCGGCTGCAGTCTGTCAGCTTCGTCGATGCCGAGCACGGCTGGGCCGTGGGCGACGAGGGCGTCATCCTCGCCACCACTGACGGCGGCGCGACCTGGAGAGAGCAGAGCGCCGAGGGCGACCCCGGGCTCTTCGCCCAGGCTTTCAGCGACGCTCACTACGGATGGGTGGTGGGCGACGACGGCATCGTCCTCGCGACCAGCGACGGTGGCGATACCTGGAGCGCGCAGACGGCGCCCTCGGCGCCGCCACCCGCGGCGAGTCGCTAGTCGTCGAGTCAGTTGCTCCAGACGGCATAGCCGCGGCGGCGGAGGCGCTCCGCCAGCGCCGCCTCCGCCTCTTCGGCCTCGGCCCGCGTCTCAAATGGTCCGCGATTGGCGACGAGTTTGGGCCGCAGACGCAGGCCGTACTTGTGGGCGAAGCGGTTGCTCTTGTAGCCGGCCTTGTGCTGCGTGAAGCGCTCCTCCGGGCTCAGGCCCGTCTGCCCCACGTAGACGCACGGCTTGTCCTCGCGCGGGTCCGGATTGCGGGTCGCGAAGCGGGACTCGCCCAGCGCCTCGCGGCTCAGTTCGATCACGTACAGGCTGTAGGCCAATGCACCCTCCGCGGTCGGTGGAGCCTTCGTCACCAACGTATCTCGACATCCGGACGGCCCGGCGTGACTTTCGAGCAGCTCGGCGGGGACGCGGCCCGCCTCGGGCGGCTAGCCCTGACTTTCTGCGCGCAGGTGCTTCAGCACTGCCGGCCAGTCCGGGAACTCGGTCGATCCGAACTGGATGAACCCGTCGCCGAACTTCTCGGCGCCGTGCTTGGCCCGGTCGTCGACGAGGAAGTCGCCGCGGTTGAGGTCCTTGTGGTGGGTCAGGATGAGCCGCTTGTAGGCAGGCTCGCCGAGGTACGTCTTGACCCAGCGCACCTTGTCCGACCAGGCCGACGGATTGTCCCAGGGCGCCGTGGACAGCACGTAGGTGTCGAACCGCCACGACAGCTCCCGATACGCCTCGATGGCCCCCGGCATGGGCCCCATGAGCGCGAAGATGCCGGGGATGTCGTCGGGATGGTCCGCGAACTCCTCGCACACGTCCGGCGGGATCCGCTCGAGCCCTGACTTGAAGTCGACAAGCACGTTGTCCATGTCGATGTAGAGGATCTTCTTCAAGACTGGTCCCACGCTTCCACGCCCAGCCACTCGTCCGGGCGGCAGTTTGCGAGCGTTGCCTGGTCTATGAAGGCACGCTCCTCGAGTCCGTCGGCGGGGAACGCACCTCTCGGCGGGCCCTCGTCGACGTGCAGCCTCTGGTGGCTCTTGACCTCCGGGGGGCATTCGACGAGGTGCGCGGCCAGGTCCTTGACCTTGACCGTGTAGCCGCACGGGTAGCCCGAGTTGTCCCCGTAGGTCAGCGCCTTACCGCTCTTCACCATGTCTTCGATCCAGCGGAGGCCGAACACGTCGGCGCTCCACTCAGCGAGCATGGTGCCGTGCGACGATCGCTCGGTTGCGGGCGATGCGCCGCCGTCCGCCTGCCTGTACACGTAGATGTCCCAGCCCAGCATCACGTCACCCCCCTCCAGCGACAGGGCGACACGCCCCGTCTGTTTCATCTTAGCGTCAGGGTCGGACGGCGCGGATGCGAGACGGAGCTCTGTGGGACGGCGTCATCGCAGCGTCCGGACGTACCCCTTCCACCCCTTGTAGAACTGGCCCCACGTGATCCCCAGGGTGCGGCCGGTCGCCCGCTCGATGCCCACCGGCGTGGCGTCGCCCGCCGAGACGGCAGCGGCGAACGCCCACACGCTCTTCAGCCCCCAGCGCTTCCAGATGTACTTCACCAGTGCCCCACCCTCGAGGTAGGCAAGGTATGTCCGGTGATCGCTGAGTCCGTCCCACCAGACGCGGCCGTGCATCAGGCCCTTCTTGAGCGGGAGGATGCGGTTGCCCCGGGCGACCTCGGTGCGCAGGGGCCCGAAGTCGTAGCCGCCCTCCACCGCCACGGCCAGACCCTCGACCAGCAGGCCGACGTAATGCTTGCCGTCGCCGAACTTGCCCGCGTAGACGTGCGTGAGCTCGTGCCGCACGATGTCGGAGGCGTAGCGCTTCCAGTACGCGGGCCAGACGTCGACGGCGAAGATCTGCCCGTCGCGTTCACCGGCGACCATGTGCTTGTCGATGAAGGCGTGGGAAGCTTCGAATGCCTGCAATCGCGATGCGCAGACGTAGATGAGCGTCTTGCGCCCGAGGCCAGGCGAATCCGGGGCGAGCTGCAAGCGCCGGATCACGCGCCGGACCTGCCCGTCGGCCGCCGCGATCCGCGCCATCAGCGGCCGCTGCCAGTCGTCGCCGACGACGACGAGGTGAGGACGCACCAGCACGACCGGGTCGGTGAAGGCCAGGTAGTAGGCGTCGCGGGCCCACTGGTCGGTGCGATCGGCGACCACCTTGAGGCGACCGTCGCGCCAGCCAAAGTCGAGGACGCACTCGCAGACAAGCGGAGACGTGTCGGCGTGGGCAAGCTGTCCGTAGAAGCGCACCGTGTAACGCCCCGGCTTGCCGTCGACCGGCACGGCCTTGGCGTGGACCCTGGTCCAGGTGTAGCGCGCCAGGCCCACGTTGACCTGCCGCACGACGAGCGCCGCGGACGCGCCTTCGGTGGGCAGGGCGAAGTACCAGGCCGCAGCGTCCCCGGCGACCAGCGCCGCCGAGGCGGCCTTGAGCGCGGCATCGACGGCGTGCTGCCGCCGGGCGCCGTCGCCGCATCCTCCACTCGACACGCCGAGGACGACGACGGCCATGAGGACGAGCGTCCTGAGCCGACAGGCTCCCTTGGCGCAACGCCAGTCCATCGCCGCACAGACCTCCCCTCGAAGTGCACCCCAGTACAGCTATTGTCGGCGCCGGAGGGGACGGAACTGAGGCAGGTGGGGAGAACCACGGACCCTGGACCGGGACGGGCGATGGCAAGGCGGCGCGTCGCCCCGCTGCACGTGCGCAGCGACTCCGGACGCGCCGCCTAGTAGCGGCGGCAGAAGACCACGAACAGAACGTACACACCGATCATCGCCAGCCAGGCGACGCTGCCGCGAGGGCTTCGCTCGGGGACTCACGCACGGCTCTCTTTGGCAGGACCGTTGGCAGATCGGCCCATGCGGCACCTCACGCGCCTGACTCAAGGCAACGCAAATCACACGATCTGCAGGAGAAAGAGAGTGGTAGCGGCGGTAGGACTCGAACCTACGACACGCGGATTATGATTCCGCTGCTCTGACCAGCTGAGCTACGCCGCCACGGCGGATGCCTACGGTACCACACGGCGCGCTTCAGGCTCAATTCGGGCGGGATCGGGCGGCCCGGAGGGCCCGCTGCCGAGCCCCGCCGGAGGTTGAAAGCGGCCCCTGTTTCCCTTAGCATCTGTCTTCGCTCCTGGGGGAGTGCCCGAGTGGTTAAAGGGGGCGGACTGTAAATCCGTTGGCGCAGCCTACCTAGGTTCAAATCCTAGCTCCCCCACCAGATAGCCCGGTTAGCTCAGTCGGTAGAGCACTTGCATGGTAAGCAAGGGGTCCGCGGTTCGAATCCGCGACCGGGCTCCAGTCTTCTCCCCGCGGTCAGGCTACGCGCCTCTCCCACCGCCGGGCACGCGATGCCCGGCAACCAGCGCGCGGCACGCTCAGTCGGTGACCTCCTCGGCCTCCGGCAGCGTGAAGGAGAAGGTCGCGCCCTTCTCGACCGCGGACTCCGCCCACACGCGCCCGCCGTGCCTGAGCACGAGCCGCTGCGCGGTAGCCAGTCCGATGCCGTCGCCCTCGAAATCGCCGGCGGAGTGGAAGCGCTGGAAGGCGCCGAAGAGCCGCTTGGCGTAGGTCATGTCGAAGCCGGCGCCGTCGTCGCGCACGAAGAAGGCGCGCTCCTCGCCGCCGCCGGCGCCTCCGGCGCCGCCGGCGACCGTCGTGCCCACCTCGATGCGCGCCGCGTCGTGCTTGCTCGTGAACTTCCAGGCGTTGCCGAGCAGGTGCACGAAGACGAGGCGCACCAAGGCCTGGTCGGCGACGGCCGTCATGCCCGGCTCGATCACGAGCTCGACGCGCCGCTCCGGCTCGGCGGCGCGGAGCTCCTGAGCGACCTCCGCAGCGGTCGCGCTCATATCGACCGGGCGGCGCTGCAGCGGCCGCCTGCTCACGGCCGAGAGCCCGGTGAGGTCGTCGATCATGCGCGCCATCCGCACGGTGGCGGCGCGCACCCTCTCGAGATGATCGAGCTCGAGCGGCGTGAGCCGCTCCGCAGCGTCCTGGACGAGGAGCTCGCTGAAGCCCTCGATGGCGCGCAGCGGCGTGCGCAGGTCGTGCGCGGCCGAGTAGGCGAACGCCTCCAGCTCGCGGTTGAAGGCGTCGCGCTGGGCCGTGCGCGTGACGACGCGCTCGGCGAGCTCCGCGTTGAGGCGCGCCACCTCGTCCTGCGCCAGCCTGCGCTCGGTCACGTCCCAGTTGGTGCCGATCATGTGCGTCGCCTGCCCGGCTGCGTCGCGCTGCACGCGCGCGAGGGCGCGGATGTCGTGCACGCTGCCGTCTGGCCAGAGCGAGCGGAGCTCGGTGTCGAACTCCTTCTCGCCGCGCAGCGCCGCCTGAATCTCGTCGTCGCCGCGCTGCTTGTCCGCGGGGTGCAGCCCAGCCTGCCAGGCCTCGTAGGCGCCGGCGAACTGCTCGCGCCGGATGCCGTAGAGGGCGAACATCTGCTCGTCCCAGGTGAGCGTGTCGCTGGCCACGTCCCAGTCCCAGACGCCGACGCCGCCGGCGCGCGTGGCGAGCTCCAGGCGGTCGGTGGCCAGCCGCAGAGCCTCCTCGGTGCGCTTGCGCTCGGTGATGTCCTTGTCCGCGCCGCGGTAGCCGATGAGGTTCCCGGCCTCGTCCAGCAGCGGCACGCCGTTGGTGAGCAGGCAGAAACCCTCGCCGTCGGCGCCGATGTTCCAGTTCTCGAGGTCGACGATCGGCGCCTTGTTGGCGGCGATCTCGGCGAACAGGGCGCCGACCCGCTCCGCCTCCTCCGGCGGCATGAAGTCGAACGGCGTTTTGCCGATGACGTCGGCGCGGGCGGGGCCGAAGAAGTCGACGCCCCTGCCTGAGCTGTAGGTGTAGACGCCGTTCGCGTCCACCTCCCAGAGCCAGTCGGCGGCGCTGTGGGCGAAGTCGCCGAGGCGCGCCTCGCTGGCGCGCAGCGCTTCCTCGGCGTTCCGGCGTTCGGTGATGTCGAAGCTGACCCCCAGCAGACCGATGACCCGCCCGGCGGGGTCCCGCAGCGGCGCCTTGTGCGTGTCGAGGAGCACCCGCGCGCCGTCGGGATACTCGATCCACTCCTCGTTGTGGCGCGGCTCGCCCTGAGCCATCATGATCGCGTCCTGCTGGCGGAAGAAGTCGGCCTCCTCCTTGCCGAACAGATCGTGGTCGCTGCGGCCCACGATGTCGGCCGCGTCACGGCCGACGAAGCGCGCGAAGGCGGGGTTGCAGCCGAGGTAGACGCCCTCGGTGTCCTTGAAGAAGACGATGTCGGGGATGGAGGCCAGCAGGGCGGAGAGCAGCGCCGTGGTCTCGCGCAGTTCGTCCGCCTCACGGCGCTGCGCGGTGATGTCCCAGTTGGTGCCGATCATGCGCACGGGCTCGCCGGAGGCGTCGCGCTCCACCTGCGCGAGGGCGCGGACGACGCGGACGGTCCCGTCGGGCCAGACGACGCGGAACTCCGTGTCGAAGTCCTTCTCGCCCTCCAGCGCCATCCGGATCTCCGCGTCGCCGCGCACGCGGTCGTCAGGGTGGACGCCGGCGCGCCAGGTTTGGTAGGCGCCGACGAAGTGCTGCCGCGTGATGCCGTAGAGGGCGAACATCTGGTCGTCCCAGGTGAGCGTGTCGGTGGTCAGGACCCAGTCCCAGACCCCCACTCCGCCGGCGCGCGCGGCCAGCGCGAGACGGTCGGTCGCCAGGCGCAGAGCCTCCTCGGTGCGCCGGCCCTCGGTGATGTCGGAGAAGGTGCCTACCACCCCGTCGAGGTCGCCGGCTTCGTCGAAGAGGGGAGCGGCGTTGACGCTGATCCACGTGACCGACTCGTCCGCGTGCACGACTCCCATGACCACGTCGCTCACCGCGCGCTTCTCGGCCATGGCGCGCGCTCCGGCCATCCGCGACGGCTCCAGCGGCGTGCCGTCCGGGGCCACCAGATGCCACTGCAGAGTGGCGAAGGTCTGCCCCTCGATCTCGGAGCGGGAGAGCCCGAGGATGCGCTCCGCCGCGGGGTTCGCGCTGACCACGCGTCCGTCCTTGTCGCTCATCACGACGCCGGCGCCGATGGTCTCGAACAGGCGCCGCAGGCGCTCCTCGGCGGCGCCGGAGAAGGCGCCGGACGAGGCGGCGGACGAGGGGGCGGACGAGCCGGCGGCATCTCCGTGAGCCGGCTCCGGCGTGCCCTTGCTGGTCGTCATCGCTGAGTCCCTTTGATCGCGGATGAGCACCCGACCACGAGCCCCGGACGCGGGGCGCGGCAGGCCGTCGGGAGCGGCCGCCGACAGTAGCTTCATACTACAGTCGGCCGCGCGCCGCGAGAACTCCCCCTGCGTGGAGTGGATGCGGCCAACGCCGGCGGATGCGACCGGCGCCGGCCCGGCGGGCGCTTCAGGTGCGAGCTGTTCGAATCCGCGACGGGGCTCCGCCCACTCCCCGCCTCCCTTCTCGGGACGATCGCCGCGGCCCCGCGTCGCTTGGACCTGTCGGGGGGGCGAAACGTTCTATGCGCCGCCTCCGTCGCACCGTCGATACCAGTGAACAGGCAGGCAACGACGGTGTCAGGAGCAACGAAGATGATGAAGCGGCGTGATCCGAGAGCAGCGCCCCAGGAAACGCCGGCGACCGGCGCGTCCGCGAGTGGGCACGCGGACTTGCGCCGCCGCGCCGAGCAGGCGCTGCGCACGCTGGGTCGCGCCGATGAGTATGGACGCACCGAGCTCGAGCATATGGCGGAGCTTCTGCACGAGCTGGAGACCCATCAGATCGAGATCGAACTGCAGAACGAGGAACTGCGCGAGACCACCCATCGCCTCGAGTCGTCGCGCACGCGCTACTTCGACCTCTACGACCTGGCCCCGGTCGGCTATCTGACCCTCACCGAGCGGAACATCATCCGCCAGGCCAACCTCACGGCCGCCGCGAAGCTCGGCGTCCTGCGGACCGAGCTGATCGGCAAGCCGCTGACGAAGTTCATCGTCCCCGACGACCAGGGCACGTTCTACCTGCAGCGCAGGGCTCTCTTCGAGACGAATCGCCAGCAGAGCTGCGAACTGCGCCTGGTGGGCGCAGACGGCGCCTCGCTCTGGATGCACCTCGACGCCGTGCTCGCCGACGACGGTCGGGGCGGCGACGGCGCCTATCGCGCGACGCTGACCGACATCAGCGCACACAAGCAGGCGGAGGCGCAGATCAAGCAGCGCAACGAGGAGCTCGTGCTCCTAAATGCCGAGCTCGCCGCGAAGAGCGCGGCGCTCGAGTTCGCCAACGCCACCATCTCCCGCATCGCCGCCAGCGATCACCTCACCGGCCTCGCCAACCGGCGGCACTTCTACGAGTCTCTGGAGAAGGCGATCTCGATGACGCGGCGCCACGGCGGCTCGCTCGCCATCGTCGGCCTGGACCTCGACGGTCTCAAGCGGGTCAACGACACCGCGGGTCACGCGGCCGGCGACGAGGTGCTCGTGCGGTTCGCCGTGCTCCTGCGCGCGCTCTGCCGCGCCGAGGACCTGCCGGGCAGGCTCGGCGGCGACGAGTTCAGCCTGCTCCTGCCGGGCGTCGACGTGGAGGGCGCACGACACCTGGCGGAGCGCGTGCTGGCGGCGGTGCGCGCGTGCCCGCCGCTCGAGAGATGCGGCGTCACGGTCAGCTGCGGGATCGCCGCCTGGGCTCATGACGAGCGCGCCGACGACCTCCTGCGCCGCGCCGATGACGGGCTCTACGCGGCAAAGCGAGAAGGCGGCGACTCCGCGGCCGGCGACCGGTGAGGCCGAAGTAGCGGCAGCGTCAACCTTGACGCGCCGTCGGCCCGGTCGCGCCGTCAGCCCGGTCGCGCCGTCACCCCGGACGTGCCGTCACCCCGTGCGCTGGGCCTTCCGCTGCTCCATCGAGCGTCCGCCCTCGGCGACGAGCGTGACGATCACGAAGATCCAGGCCGCGAAGAAGAAGAACCACAGCGGCGCGTACCAGCGCGTCAAGAACATGCCGAGGACGTAGAGGCCCACGGCGAAGAACATCGCGCCGGTCCACCACATGCGGGCGCGGTGCTGCCAGAGCTGCCACACGCCGAGGCCGAGCGCGAACGCGCACACCAGCAGCGGGATCAGCGGCCCAGTCCGCAGCGTCACCGTGAACAGGATGAGGCCGGCGAGCGTGTACTTGAGCCAGCGGGGCATGAGCGGCCGCGGCTGCGGCGCGGCCTGCGGACGCGACCTCGCCGGCTTGCCGGCGGACGCTGCCGGCTTCCCCGCGGACGCGGCCGGCCGCTTCTGCGACGGCGCCGCCCGCTTCCGCGACACCGCCGGCTTCTTCCGAGATCCGCTCCCTGACTTTGCCACCTTGCTCCTTGGGTTGGGCCGCGGAGGACGCGGCGGGCCGCAAAGCCCGCTAGCAGATCCGCGGCAACAGTTCTCCTACCGGCATGTCGAGCACGCGCCGCGTGCCGAACTCCGTGCGCAACGCGACGCGCCCCGGGTGCGCGGCGGTGACGAAGCCGATCCGCCGCGCCTCGCGCCCGTGCTCCGTCTCGCGCACGGCGGCGACCACGGCGTCGGCCGCCTCGGGCGCCGTCACGATCACCATCTTGCCCTCGTTGGCGAGCGTCAACGGGTCGTAGCCGAGCAGGTCGCACACCGAGCGCACCGCCGGCGAGACGGGGATCGCTTCCTCTTCGACCTCGATCCCCAGGCCAGACTCCTCGGCGAGCTCCGCCAGCACTGTCGTGAGCCCGCCGCGCGTGGGGTCGCGCAGGAAGCGAACGGCCTCTTCGGCGCCCGCCCCTCCCCCACCCCGAGCCTCGGCCGCGGACCCGGAGTACGCTCGGCGCGCTCCAGCCAGCGCCGCCGCGACGACGTCCCACAGCGGCGCGCAGTCGCTCTCCACGGCGGCGCTGAAGTGGAACTCCCCGCGCGCCGCCAGGATCGCCACGGCGTGGTCGCCGATGCTGCCGCTGAGGATCACGGCGTCGCCGTCGCGCACGGCCGCGGCGCCGAGCTCGTGCGCGACCACGATCTCGCCGACGCCGGTGGTCGTGATGAACAGGCCGTCGGCGGCGCCGCGCTCCACGACCTTCGTGTCGCCGGTGACGATGGGCACGTCCGCCTCGCGCGCCGTGGCCGCCATGCTGGCGCAGACGGCGCGCAGCTCGTCCAGGGCGAAGCCCTCCTCGATCACGAAGGCGGCGGCGAGCGCCAGCGGCCGCGCCGCCGCCGTCGCCAGGTCGTTGACCGTGCCGGCCACCGAGAGGCGCCCGATGTCGCCGCCGGCGAAGCGCAGCGGCTGCACCACGTGGCTGTCGGTGGTGAAGGCGATGCGGCCCGACGGAGCCAGCGTGGCCGCGTCGTCGAGCCGGTCCAGGATCGGATTGGCGAAGGCCCTGACGAAGACGTCCTTGACGAGGTCGCGGTAGAGCTTGCCGCCGCTGCCGTGGCCGAGGAGCACGCGGCCGCCGCCTGTGGCATCGGGCCCGACGGCCTTCCGCTTCTGCGCGCCGTCAGTCATCGATCCCCCGGAAGCGGTAGCGGGCGGCGCAGGCGCCCTCGCTCGAGACCATGCAGGCGCCTACGGGATCTTCGGGCGTGCAGCGCCCGCCGAAGAGCGCGCAGTCGGCCGGGTCGGTGACGCCGCGCAGCACCTCGCCGCAGCGGCAGCCGGCCGGCTCCAGCGACGGGCCGGGGTCGACCGCGAACCGCCGCGCGGCGTCGAAGGCGGCGTACTCCTCGCGAATCGCCAGCCCGGAGCCGGGGATCACGCCGAGGCCGCGCCAGTCGGCGTCGCTCGGCGCGAACACCTGTTCGAGCAGCCGCTGGGCGACGACGTTGCCCTCCGGCTGCACGGCGCGCGTGTATTCGATGGCGATCGCCGGCTCGCGCTGGCGCACGAGCATCAGCAGCGCCTCGAGCACGTCGTGCGGCTCGAAGCCGGCCACGACGCCGGCGACGCCGTAGTCGCGCGCCAGGAACTCGTAGCAGGCGGTCCCGGTGATCACGCTCACGTGCCCGGGCAGCAGGAAGCCGCTGACCGGCGTCTCGCCGAGGTCGAGCAGAGCCTTGAGCGGCAGCGGCATCGTCTTGTGCAGGCTGAGCAGCGAGAAGTTGGTGAGGCCGCGCTGGCGCGCCTCGAGCAGCGCGGCCGCCGTGGTCGGCGCCGTCGTCTCGAAGCCGATGCCGGCGAAGACGACCTCGCGCTGCGGCTCGCTCGCCGCGATTTCGACGGCGTCGCGCGGCGAGTACACCACGCGTACGTCGGCGCCGGCGGCGCGCTCGGCCGCGAGCGTCGTGCGCGATGCCGGCACGCGCACGAGGTCGCCGAACGTGACCAGCGTCACCTCCGGCAGTTGCGCCAGCGCGACGGCGCGGTCGAGGTCCGCCATCGCCGTCACGCACACCGGGCAGCCCGGCCCGGAGACGAGGCGCATGTCGTCGGGCAGGAGGTCGCGCAGGCCGAAGCGGGCGATCGCCATCGTGTGCGTGCCGCAGACTTCCATGAAGGTGAGGCCGGGCCGGGCCTCCGCGGCCAGCTCGCCGGCCAGCGCGCGCAACGCGTCAGCGCGCGTCATCGTCG
>CAIWHY010000228.1 GCA_903912585.1 uncultured Thermoleophilia bacterium
CGGCCGCAAACGCCAGCGCAAGTAGCGCGCGTGCGCGCTTGCCCGGCGCGGCCGCGCCGCCCGGGTCCGCGCGGCCGGCCCGGTTTGGACTGCGCGTCCGGGCCGGCAGCTTGCCTCCTTTCTCGGTCGCGGGCTACGATTGCGCCTCAGGGGGAGTCACCTCGATCCGACGTACGCCATCTTCGCTTCATCCGAGGGGGTGCCGGCTTTGAGCGCAAAGGAGCGCGAGACGGCCAATGTGGGCGCGGGCCTGTGGAAGGGCACGGGCATGTGGGCCTGGATGCTCTTCCGCATCAGCGGGCTGATCCTGGTCTTCTACCTGTTCGTCCACGTCTGGGTGATCTCCCAGGGGCGCCTCGGCGGCGCCGGGACGATGAACAGCTTCTTCAAGTTCTTCGACAAGCCGTTTCTCGTGTTCCTCGACCTGATGCTCGTCTCCGCGGTGCTGTACCACGCGCTCAACGGGGTGCGCATCGTGCTCATGGACCTGGGCATCGGGATCCGGCAGCACAAGCTCGTGTTCTGGGTGTGCATGGTCATAGCGGCGCTGGCGCTCAGCCTGTTCGCCGCCAAAGCCTCCAGCTACATCCTCTAGGAGGCTGACGTGGCGATGAGAACAGAAGTCCTCGAGGGCAGCCGCGGCGGCATGTGGCCCTGGCTGGGCCAGCGCGTCACCGCCGTGCTCGTGCTCGTGACGATCACGATCCACCTGGTGCTGACGCACTACATCGCGATCGGGCACCTCTCCTACGACAACATCGGCGCGCGCCTCGCCGGCGGCGCGGTCGTCGTGAACGACGTCGTGCTGCTCGTGGCGGTCGTCTTCCACGGCCTCAACGGCCTGCGCATGGTCGTGCTCGACTGGGGCCTCGCGGGCAGCGGCGGCCGCCGCGTCTTCGACCTCGTGCTCTGGCTGGTCGGCATCGCGGCCGTCGTCTACGGGATCTGGGCCCTCTGGGCCTGGGTCAGCTGAGGGGGCCGGCATGCCGCACCATCAACTCATCGTCGTCGGCGGCGGGCTCGCGGGGCTCCGCGCCGCCGTCGAAGCGCGCGCGGACGGCATCGACGTGGCGATCCTCAGCCAGGTCCACCCCGGCCGCAGTCACTCGGGGGCCGCGCAGGGCGGCATCAACGCGGCCCTCGCCAACCACCCCGAGGGCCACGACGACACGCCCGAGAAGCACGCCTTCGACACGGTCAAGGGCTCGGACTACCTCGCCGACCAGGACGCCGCCATCCAGATGACCAGCGACGCCCCCGGCGTGATCTTCGAGATGGACCACTGGGGCTGCCCGTTCAGCCGCTTCGACGACGGGCGCATCGCCCAGCGCCCGTTCGGCGGCGCCGGCTACCCGCGCACCTGCTACGGCGCCGACAAGACCGGGCACTACCTGCTGCACTGCCTCGTCGAGCGCGCCTACGAGCGCCAGATCACGATGTACGTCGAGGTCTTCGTCACCAGCCTCATCACCGTAGACGGCGCCTGCCGCGGTGTGGTGGCCTACGACATGATCCGCGGCGGGTTCGAGGCCTTCACGGCCGACGCCGTGATCATGGCCACGGGCGGCGCCGGCCGGCTCTACAGCAACACCACCAACGCCATCATCTCCACCGGCGGCGGCGCGGCCGTCGCCTACCACGCCGGCGTGCCGGTCAAGGACATGGAGTTCATCCAGTTCCACCCGACCGGCCTCTACACGACCAACATCCTCATGAGCGAGGGCGCCCGCGGCGAGGGCGGCTACCTCGTGAACGGCGAGGGCGAGCGCTTCATGGCCAGGTACGCGCCCAAGGCGATGGAGTTGGCCCCGCGCGACATCACCTCGCGCTCGATCACCACCGAGATCCTCGAGGGTCGCGGCATCGGCGGCAAGGACTTCGTCCACCTCGACCTGCGGCACCTCGGCGCCCAGAAGATCCTCGAGCGTCTGCCCGGCATCCGCGACCTCGCCATCCACTTCGAGGGCGTCGATCCCATCGAGGAACCGATCCCCATCACGCCCTGCCAGCACTACACGATGGGCGGCATCGACACCGACGTCGACGGGCGCACCGTGATGCCGGGCTTCTACGCCGCCGGCGAGTGCGCCTGCGTGAGCGTGCACGGCGCCAACCGGCTCGGCGGCAACTCGCTGCTCGAGACGATCGTCTTCGGCCGCCGCTCCGGCGCGGCCGCGGCGGCCGCGCTGCTCGGCAAGGCCGGCGGAGGCGACGTCTCCGCCGCCGGCCGCCAGGCGGTCGCCGACGAGGAGGCCACCGTGGCGATGCTCGCGGCGCGCGGCGCGGACGGGGAGGACCCGTACGCCATTCGCGCCGAGATGACGACCACGATGAAGGAGCACTTCGGCGTCTTCCGCGAGGACAAGCTCATGCGCGAGGGCCTCGAGAAGCTCATCCAGCTCAAGGAGCGCTGCGCCCGCATCGGCCTGCGCAACGCCGGCGGCGTCTTCAACGTCGACCTCATCCGTACCACCGAGCTCGAGGGCATGGTCGACCTCTCGCTCACCGTCGCCCACGGGGCTATCGATCGCACCGAGTCGCGCGGCTCGCACGCGCGCACCGACTTCCCCACCCGCGACGACGAGCGCTGGCTCAAGCACACGATGGCGCACTACCCGCCCGGCGGCGGCACGCGCCTCGACTACAAGCCGGTCACCCTGGGGACCTTCGAGCCACAGGAGCGCAAGTACTGATGCCTGAAGCCAAGTTCCATATCAAGCGCTACGACGCCACGCGCGACGCCAAGGGCGCGGACCGCTACGACGACTTCGTGGTGCCCTACGAGACCAGCCTCACCGTGCTCGAGGGCCTCTTCCACATCCAGGAGCATCTCGACGGCGCGCTCTCGTTCCGCTACTGCTGCCGCGCCTCCATCTGCGGCTCCTGTGCGATGTACATCAACGGGCGTTACCGCCTCGCCTGCCAGACCAACCTCGCGCACGTGCACGCCGACGTGATCACCGTGGAGCCCATGCCGCACCTGCCGCTGGTCAAGGACCTCGTCTGCGACATGAGCGACTTCTTCGCCAAGTACGAGTACATCAAGCCGTGGCTCATCCGCGAGACGCCGGCGCCCGAGCGCGAGATCCTGCAGACGCCGGCCGACCGCAAGAAGCTCGACATGCCCATCGACTGCATCCTCTGCGGCGCCTGCTACAGCAGCTGCCCTTCGGTGTGGACCGAGGACAACTACATCGGCCCGGCGGCGCTGCTCAAGGCGTTCCGCTTCGAGGTCGACTCGCGCGACGAGGCCCGCAAGGTGCGCATGCCGAGCTGGGACAACGAGCGCGGCGCCTACCGCTGCCACACGATCACCAACTGCGTCGAGGCCTGCCCCAAGGAGCTCAACCCCACCGAGGGCATCCAGTGGCTCAAGATGGCGGCCGTGCGCCGCAGGCTGTTCGGCAAGGCGAAGTAACTAGAGGCGCCCGTCGAGCGTCGCGAGCAGCACGCCCGCGAGCGTGACGGTGGCGGCGAACGCCAGGCGCGGGCTCGGGCGCTCGCGCAGCAGGACGACGCTGAAGACGATCGAAAAGACCGGCGTCGTCGCCATGATCAGCATCGTGAGCAGCGGCCCGATGTTGGCGATGCTCAGGTAGAAGAGCACGCTGACGCCGGATTCGAGCGCGCCGGCGGCGAGCAGCAGGAGCACGGCGCGCCGCCGCCGCGGCCCTTCGAGGCGCCGGGTCGTGAGCGGCGCCCGGCGCGCCAGCAGCAGGGCGCCGAGCAAGACGGCCCCCAGCACCTGGCTCTCGATCATCATCGTCGCCGTCGGTCTGCCGTAGGACCGGGAGGCGAGCTCGATGAGCACCGGGCCGAGCCCCCAGCCGGCGGCGGCCACGACGGCGAGCGTGATCAGGCGCAGGCGGCTGTCGGGCGGCCGCGTGGTCTCCTCGGTCGCCGCGCCGGCGATGGCGATGGCGCCGGCCTCGCCGCCGGCGCCCATCCAGCGCGAGATGAGCAGGACGCCGGCCATCGCCACGGCCAGGCCGGCCACCGTGAGCGCGCCGAAGGCCGTGCCCAGGATCAGCCACGCGAAGATGGCCGTCCACAGCGGGTCGGTGCCGCTGATCGGGGCCACCACGGCGATGAGGCCGCCGCGCAGGGCGTAGTAGTAGGCGTTGAAGGCGATCAGCCAGGTGGCCACGGCGGAGAGGGCGATCCAGCCGGCCGCGGCCGCGTCGATGCCGAAGCCGTTGCTCCACAGGTGCAGCACGGTGAGCGGCACGGTGATGCACACGAGCCCCACGATGGCGACGATGCGCACGAGGAAGTTGACGGCCACCGGGTGCACGTCCTCGAGGACCTTCTTGTTGAGGATGACGACGAGCGCCCAGAGCGCGGTCATGCCGAAGGCGGCGGCGATCCAGATGGAGTAGGTGCTCGTGACGACCCCCGTGAGACTGGCGCGAGTCTATCGCACGGCCGGCCGGCGCCGGCCGCGGCCGCCGGCTCCTGCGCCGGCCGGGGCCGCCGGCTCCGGCGCCGGACGGGTATACTCCCCGCACTGCGCCGGCCGGCGTCACTACTCATCGTGGAGGGCCATGAAGACGTCCGTGGGCAAGACCAAGCTCGAGATCGCCTCCGGCGACATCACCGAGCTCGAGGTGGACGCGATCGCCACCGCCGCCAACAGCGAGCTCTGGATGGGGGCCGGCGTGGCCGGCGCCATCAAGCGCGCCGGCGGCGAGGCGATCGAGAAGGAAGCGATGCTCCAGGGCCCCATCGAGGTCGGCGCCGCGGTGGTCACCACCGGCCACGACCTCAAGGCGCGCTGGGTCGTCCACGCCGCCGTGATGGGCCAGGACCTCAAGACCGACGCCAACAAGATCGCCAAGGCCACGTACAGCGCGCTCGACTGCGCCGAGCGCGCCCACGCGCGCTCGCTGGCGATGCCCGCCTTCGGCACGGGCGTCGGCGGCTTCCCGCTGTACCAGTGCGCCAGCATCATGACGGCCGAGACGGTGCGCTACCTCAAGGACCACCCGGGCACCGGTCTGCGGCACGTCATGTTCTCCGTGTACAGCGACGCGGCGCGCGCGGCGTTCAAGCACGCGCTCGCCGCCATCAGCCGGTTCTAGAAGCGCCGGCGAGCTCCGAGGGCCGCCGATGCCGATCGCCGCGCTGACGGGTTCGACGGCCGGCATCGAGCAGGCCGTCGTCCTCCTGCTCATCATCGCCGCGGCGGTCGCCGTCGTGGCGCGGCGCATCGGCGTCCCGTACACGATCGGCCTCACGCTCGTCGGCCTCGCCGTGGGCGTCGGCGCGCACGTGCAGGACCTGCGCCTCTCCTCGGACCTCGTCTTCTACG
>CAIWHY010000229.1 GCA_903912585.1 uncultured Thermoleophilia bacterium
CGAAAGAGAGCAGCTCGAGCGGCCCCACGAGCATGTCGCCGACGAAGCCGTGCTGGACCTCCACGTCGTCGAGCAGCGCGCTCACGCGCGCCTCAGGGCCCGGCGCCCGGGGCACGATCCACGGGCCCAGCGGGCAGAAGGTGTCGAAGCTCTTGGCGCGCGTCCACTGGCCGTCGACCTTCTGCAGGTCGCGTGCCGTGACGTCGTTGCCACAGGTGTAGCCGGCGACGAACCGGGCGGCCTCGGACGGCGAGACGTCCTTGCAGCGCCGGCCGACGACGAGCGCCAGCTCGGCCTCGTAGTCGACCTGGGCCGAGCGGGCCGGGCGCACGATGGCGTCCCCCGGCCCGACGACCGCCGTGCGCGGCTTCATGAAGAGGATGGGCTCGGCCAGCACGGCCATGGCGAGCTCCTCGGCGTGGGCTCGGTAGTTGAGACCCACGGCGACGACTTTGCCGGGCTCGACCGGGGCGAGCAGCCGCACGGCCGCCAGCTCCGACGCGCCGGTCTGCCGGGTGCCCGGCTCCCAGGCGGGGCGGTCGAGCAGCTCGACGGCGTCGCCGGCGAAGCGGCAGTACTGCTCCGCCCCGGCGACTGCGACCCGCCCGCAGGCGCCGGCCGGCGGCTGACCCGGCGCGTCCCCGCTCCTCACGACTTCCGGCTCCGCTGCGTCGCCGGCTTCCAGCTCCGCTTCCTCACGGCTTCTGGCTCCGCACCATGCCGTACTCGATGGAGTCGACCAGCGCTTCCCAGCTCGCCTCGATGATGTTCTCGCTCACGCCGATGCTGCCCCAGCTCTCCTCGCCGTCGCTGGCGTCGAGGAGCACGCGCGTGACGGCGCCGGTGCCCTTGGCCTCGTCGAGGATGCGCACCTTGTAGTTGACGAGCTCGATGTCGCTCAGGTGTGGGTACTTCGTGGCGATCGCCTGGCGCAGCGCGGAGTCGAGCGCGTTGACCGGGCCGTTGCCCTCGGCGGTGCTGATCACGCGCTCGCCGCCGACGTGGACCTTGATCGTCGCCTCGGTCACCGCCCGGCCGTCCTCGCGCTTCTCGACGCTCACGCGGAAGCTCTCGAAGCGGAACAGCGGCTCGTGCGGCGCCAGCTCCTCGCGCAGCAGCAGATCGAAGCTCGCGTCCGCGGCCTCGTAGTGGTAGCCGCGGTGCTCGCGGTCCTTGAGGCGCTTGAGCAGCGTGGCGACGCGCGCGTCGTCGCCCGCGAGCTTCAGCCCCATGTCGTGCGCCTTGCGCAGCACGGCGCCCTTGCCGGAGAGCTCGGAGATGACGATGCGCTGCTCGTTGCCGACGCTGGCGGGAGCGACGTGCTCGAAGGTCTGCGGCGCGTGCTCCACGGCGGCGACGTGCAGGCCGCCCTTGTGGGCGAAGGCGGAGCGGCCCACGTAGGGGGCGTGCCCCCAGATGGCCGCGTTCACGACGTCGGCGACGAAGTGCGACGTCTCGGTGAGACGCTCGAGCTGTTCGTCGCTCACCACCGGGAAGCCCATCTTGAGCTTGAGCGCCGGGATGATGCTCACGAGGTTGGCGTTGCCGCAGCGCTCGCCGTAGCCGTTGACCGTGCCCTGCACCTGGCGGGCGCCGGCGGCCACCGCGACGAGGCTGTTGGCGACGGCGCAGTCGCTGTCGTTGTGGGCGTGCACGCCGACGAGCGCCGGCAGCGCCGGCGCGACCGCGGCATAGACCTCGGCGACGAAGGACGGCAGCGACGAGCCGTTGGTGTCGCAGAGGCAGACGACCGCCGCGCCCGCTTCGGCGGCGGCGGTCGCGCAGCGCAGCGCGTACTCTTCGTCGTCGCGCCAGGCGTCGAAGAAGTGCTCGGCGTCGTACACGACGCGCTTGCCCTCGGCGACGAGGAAGCGCACCGATTCGTCGATCATGCGCAGGTTCTCGTCACGGCTCACGCGCAGGACCTTGGTGAGGTGCAGGCCCCAGGTCTTGCCGACGATGGCGACCGTGGGCGTGAACACGTCGACCAGCACGCGCAGGCTCTCGTCGGCGTCCGCCGCCACGCCCTTGCGGCGCGTCATGCCGAAGGCGACGAGCTCGGCGCCGGCGAGGCGCTCGCCCTGCATGCGCCGGAAGAACTCGTCCTCTTTGGGGTTGGACGCCGGGAACCCGCCCTCGATGAAGCCGATGCCGAGCTCGTCGAGCTTGAGCGCGATGCGCACCTTCTCGTCGACCGAGACGGACATGCCCTCTTGCTGCATGCCGTCGCGCAGCGTCGTGTCGTACAGCTGCACGCTCTGCTCGCTCATCACATCCTCCCCGCGCCGTCGCGCCCGGCGTCCGTCAGCCGCGCGCGTACTCCATGAAGTGGCCGAACTCGTCGTCACGGCCCTCGATGATGGCGCGGAACTTGTCCTGGATGCGCCGCGTGATGGGGCCGGGCTCGCCGATCTCGTGGTCGTCGACCTCGCGGATCGGCACGATCTCGGCCGCCGTGCCGGTGTAGAAGAGCTCGTCCGCGATCACCAGGTCGCTGCGCGCCATCGTGCGCTCCCGGCAGGGGATGCCCATCGCCGCGGCCATCTGCATGACGGAGTCACGGGTGATCCCCTCGAGCACGCCGTCGCTCGGCGGCGGCGTCATGAGCACGCCGTCGCGGACGACGAAGATGTTCTCGCCCGAGCCCTCGGCCACGTGGCCGTGCTCGGTGAGCATGATCGCCTCGTCGTAGCCGGCGTTGGTGACCTCGATCTTGGCGAGGATGCTGTTGAGGTACTGGCCCGTGGCCTTGGCGGCGCGGGCCAGGGCGGTGTGGTCGAGCGACTGGATGCTGCTGACCTTGGCGCGGATGCCGTGCTGTATGCCCTCCTCGCCGAGGTAGGCGCCCCACGGCCACGCGGCGATGGTCACGTCCACCGGCGCGTTGAGCGGGAACAGGCCCATCTCGCCGTAGCCGCGAAACACGAGCGGGCGGATGTAGGCGGCGTCGAGGCCGTTGGCCGCGAGCGTGGCAAAGGTGGCGTCGTAGAGCTCCTCCACCGTGTACGGCACCGGCATGTAGTAGAGCCTGGCCGAGCGGTGCAGGCGCTTGAGGTGCTCCCCGAGGCGGAACACGCCTGCACCCGCGGGCGTGCTGTAGCAGCGGATGCCCTCGAAGACGCCGGAGCCGTAGTGCAGGGCGTGCGTGAGCACGTGGACCTTGGCCTCGCCCCATGGCACGAGCTCGCCGTTGAACCAGATCTTGTCGACTTCGGGGATGGGCATGCGTGGGTCCTCCTCGCCTGCGAGTCAGCCGGCCGCCGGAGCGGCCAGGATAGCGTCTGTCATCTCATCGGTGGTCATGCAGTCAGCGTCCCGCGACCGTTCAGACACGCGTGGCCACGAGGTCGCCGACCTCGCTCGTCGAGTAGCCCATCTGGCCGGAGGCCATGCCCTTCATCTTGGTGCCCGTGACCTCGGTCACGGCGCGCTCCACGTCCTGCGCCGCCCCGCTCTCACCCAGCGCGTCGAGCATCATCGACCCGGCCACGATGGCGGCCACGGGGTTGATCACGCCCATCCCCGTGTACTTGGGCGCCGAACCGCCGATGGGCTCGAACATGCTGACGCCCTCGGGGTTGATGTTGCCACCGGCCGCGACGCCCATGCCGCCCTGGGTGATCGCCCCCAGGTCGGTGATGATGTCGCCGAACATGTTGCCGGTCACGAGGACGTCGAACCACTCCGGGCTCTTGACCATCCACATGCAGGTGGCGTCCACGTGGTAGTACTCGCGCTTGACGTCGGGGAACTCCTCTTCGCCGATCTCGTTGAAGCGGCGGTTCCAGAGGTCGTAGACGTAGGTCAGGACGTTGGTCTTGCCGACCAGGCCGAGGGTGTTGTCCGGGCCGATGCCGCGCGTCTTCCTGCCGTGCTCGCGCGTGAACTCGAACGCCCAGCGCAGACAGCGGTCGACCTGGGCGCGGCTGTACAGCATGTTCTGCACCGCGACTTCGTGCGGCGTGCCCTTCATCATGACGCCGCCGCCGCCGGCGTACACGTCGCCGGAGTTCTCGCGCACCACCACGTAGTCGATGTCCTTCGGGCCCTTGTCTTTCAGCGGCGTCTCGACGCCCGGGTAGAGACGCACGGGACGCAGGTTGATGTACTGGTCCAGCTCGAAGCGCAGGCGCAGGAGCAGTCCGGTCTCGAGGATTCCCGGCGCGACGTCAGGGTGCCCGATGGCGCCCAGGTAGATCGAATCGACCCCTTTGAGCTCCTCGACGGCGGAGTCCGGCAGGATCTCGCCGGTGCGCAGGTAGCGCTCGCCGCCCAGGTCGTAGTGCGTGAGCTCGAGCGCGAACTGGTGCTTGGCGGCGGCCGCCTGCAGGGCTTTCAGTCCTTCTGTCACCACTTCGGGCCCCGTGCCGTCGCCCGGCATCACCGCGATCTTGTACGTCTTTCCCATGGTTCCTCTCTCCGATGGCGGATCGTCTTGCAGCGCGGAGGCGGTCAGGCGCTTCCCGCGGCCACGCGCGACTTGACATAGGGGAGCAGGCCGCCGCGGTCGATGAGCTCCTGCATGAACGGCGGGAACGGGTCGGCGTCGTGCCTGGTGCCCTGCGTGACATTCTCGACGGTGCCGGCGACGAGGTCGACGCGCAGCGTGTCGCCGGACTTCGCCTCCACGGCGGCCGCCGGGCAGATCACGATCGGCAGCCCAGTGTTGATCGAGTTGCGGTAGAAGATGCGCGCGAACGACGAGGCCACGACGACGCTGATGCCCGAGGCCTTGATGGCCACCGGCGCGTGCTCGCGCGAGCTGCCGCAGCCGAAGTTCTCGTGCGCGACGATGATGTCGCCGGGCTGCACGGAGGTGACGAACTCGGCGTCGATGTCCTCCATGCAGTGGCTGGCGAGCTCCGCCGGGTCGTTGGTGTTGAGGTAGCGGGCCGGGATGATGACGTCGGTGTCGACGTCCCGGCCATATGCGTGGACGGTGCCCTCGAAGATCATCGCGAGCCTCCCTTGCCGGCGCCGACTTCCTCGGGCGTGGCGACGTGGCCGGCCACCGCAGAGGCGGCGGCCACGTACGGACTCGCGAGGTAGACCTCGCTGCCCGGGTGGCCCATGCGGCCGACGAAGTTGCGGTTGGTGGTGGCCACGGCGCGCTCGCCCTCGGCGAGGACGCCCATGTGACCGCCGAGGCAGGCGCCACAGGTGGGCGTGCTGAAGGCGCAGCCGGCCTCGATGAGCGCCGCCATGGTGCCGTCGGCGGCGGCGTCGAGGCACACCTGCTGCGTGCCCGGCAGGATGATGCAGCGCACGTCCGGGTGCACCTTGCGGCCGCGCAGGACGGAGGCCGCCTGACGCAGGTCCTCGAGGCGGCCGTTGGTGCAGCTGCCGATGATCACCTGGTCGATGGTCACGTCGCCCAGCGAAGCGGCGGCGACGGCGTTGCTCGGCAGGTGCGGCTTGCTGACCGTCGGCGGCACCGCCGCGACGTCGACCTCGACGACCCTCGCGTACTCGGCGTCGCGGTCGCTGGCGAAGACCTGGCCCACGGTGCGCGCGCGGCTGCCTTCCGGCCGGCTCTGCAGGTACTGCGTCGTCTTCTCGTCGAAGCCGACGATGCCGCTCTTGCCGCCGGCCTCGATGGCCATGTTGCACATCGTGAAGCGCTCGTCCATGGAGAGCGCCTCGATGCTCGCGCCGGTGAACTCCATCGCCTGGTAGAGGGCGCCGTCGACGCCGATGAGGCCGATGGTGTGCAGCATCAGGTCCTTGCCGGTCACCCACTGCTGCGGGCGGCCCGAGTAGACGAACTTGATCGTCTCGGGCACGCGCAGCCAGACGTGGCCCCAGGCCATGGCGGCGGCGAAGTCGGTGCTGCCGACGCCGGAACTGAAGGCGGCCACGGCGCCGTAGGTGCAGGTGTGGCTGTCGGCGCCGATGACGACGTCGCCCGGCGCCACCATGCCGGTGTCGGGCAGGAGCACGTGCTCGATGCCCATGCGCCCGACCTCGAAGTAGTTGACGATCTCGTGCTTGCGCGCGAACGCGCGCATCTTCTTCGCCTGGCCGGCCGCCTTGATGTCCTTGTTGGGCGCGAAGTGGTCCGGCACGAGCGCGATGCGCGCCGGGTCCCAGACCTCGGTGAACCCGGCGCTCTCGAACTCGGCGATGGCGAGCGGCGCGGTGATGTCGTTGGCCAGCGCCAAGTCGACTTTCGCCTCGATGATGTCGCCGGCGCGGACCTCGCCCGCACCCGCGGC
>CAIWHY010000230.1 GCA_903912585.1 uncultured Thermoleophilia bacterium
CGGCGATGATGGCGATGACCGCCACGCCTGCCAGCACGAGGACGGTGAGCAGCGTGCGCGATATCCCGTGGCCGCTCGCGGGGGTCGCGTCGCCCGCCGCCGCCGGTCGCGGCTCGAAACCGGGCGCGTAGCCGTAGGGATCCTGCGCGCCCTGGGGGGCCGGGTCGCCTTCGGCGACGCCGGCGACGGGCGCGCCACAGTGCCCGCAGACCCAGTCGCCTTCCTTGGTCTGCGTGCCGCAGCTGGGACAGGTGGCCATCGGCCCTCCTAGGGCGCGCCGGGTCGGCCGGCGGCGGTCGTCGTCGTCCTAGAGGTTCTCGGCGAGGCGCTCACCTCCCTTTAGCGACCGCCTGGGTGAGCGGCGAAGCGCAGGTCCGGGCGGCAGCGATGACTGGGCCTGCGGCTCACGGGGAATCCCCATCCCAGAGCGAGGAGCTGGGCGACGACGCCGGGGAGGCGGGATGAACATCGGCAGATGTCCGGGCCAGGATCGCATCAACTGGACCGCGGACGACATCTTCGACATCGAGTGCCCCAAGTGCGGCACGGCCATCGAGTACTTCAAGGACGACCAGCGCCGCAAGTGCCCGGGTTGCGGGACGACGGTGCTCAACCCGCGCTTCGACAACGGCTGCGCCGAGTGGTGCGCCGCCGCGGAGAACTGCTCGATCATGCGCGGCGTCCTCGCGGAGGAAGAGCCGGGCTGACGGCTCGCGGCGCCTAGAACTCCAGCTTCTCCAGCCGGCCGAAGATGACGTCGCGGCCGGCCGTGTACTGCGCCGGGTCCATGGCCGCGTCCACGTCCTGCGGGCTCATCACGGCCATCGCCTCGTCGCTCCGCTTGATGAGCTCGCCGAAGTCGACGCCGTCGCGCCAGGCGGCCATGGCGGCGTCCTGCACGACGCGGTAGGCGTCGTCGCGCAGCATCCCCTTGTCGACCAGGGCCAGCAGGACCGCCCCGGAGAACACGAGGCGGTAGCTCTGGCCCAAGTTGGCCAGCATGCGCACTTCGTCCACGACGAGGCCGTCCATCAGCCTGGTGAACTTCTGCAGCATGTAGTCGAGCAGGATGCAGCTGTCGGGGAACACGATGCGCTCGGCCGAGCTGTGGCTGATGTCGCGCTCGTGCCACAGCGCCACGTTCTCGAGGCCGACCATGGCGTTGCCGCGCAGCACGCGCGCACAGCCGGCCATGCGCTCGCTGAGGATCGGGTTGCGCTTGTGCGGCATCGCCGAGGAGCCCTTCTGGCCCTTGCCGAACGCCTCCTCGGCCTCGCGCACCTCGGTGCGCTGCAGGTGGCGGATCTCGGTCGCGAACTTCTCGAGGCTGGAGCCGACGATGGCGATGCAGCCGAGGAAGGCGGCGTGGCGGTCGCGCTGCACGACCTGGTTGCTGATCGGCTCGCGTCCGATGCCCAGCTGCTCGCAGACGATGTCCTCGACGCGCGGGTCGATGTTGTTGTAGGCGCCCACCGCGCCGCTCATCTTGCCGACCGCCGCGTTCACCGTGACCATGCGCATGCGCTTGAGGTGGCGGCTCACCTCGAAAGCCCACATGCCGAGCTTCATCCCGAAGGTGATCGGCTCGGCGTGGATGCCGTGCGTGCGGCCGACCTGCACGGTGTCGCGGAACTCGAAGGCGCGCCGCTGGAGCACCTCGCCCAGCGCGACGAGGTCGCGCTCGAGGAGCTCTCCGGCGTGCTTGATCTGCAGCGCCAGCCCGGTGTCCAGCATGTCGCTGCTGGTCATGCCGTAGTGCACGTACTTGCTGGAGTCGCCGACGTACTCGGCCACGTTGGTGAGGAAAGCGATGACGTCGTGATTGGTCGTGGCCTCGATCTCGGCGACGCGCGCCACGTCGAAATCGGCCTTGGCCTCGATCTCGGCCAGCGCCTCGTCGGGCACCTTGCCGAGCTTGTTCCACGCCTTGACGGCGGCGATCTCGACGTCGAGCCAGGCGCGCATCTTGGCCTCTTCGGTCCAGATGGCGCCCATCTCGGGCAGTGTGTAGCGCTCGATCATGGCAGGCCCTCCGTGATGGTGACGACGGCGATTGTCTCACATCGCGTGGGGCGCAAAGCCCGGCCGGCGCGCCCGCGTCGCGGTCGCCGGCCGGCGCGCCCTAGGGCGTCGCGCGCGTGAAGCGCAGGACCGTCGGTGCGCCGCCTGGGGGCGCGTACTCGGCGAGCAGCTGTCTGGCGTCGGCAGTGAGGTCCAGGGTCACGTGCCAGGCGCCCTGCGTCGCCGCGCCGGAAGCCTTGAGCGTGCCGTCATCCCCGACGGAGAGGCTGGTGATGGCCGTGCCGGCCGGCTTGAGCCCCTGGATGGCGTAGACGCCGTTGGCACCGGCGTGGGCGATCTTCAGCGTGGTGGAGCCGAGCGACGGGTCCGAGCCTCCCCAGGTCCCCGAGAAGTCCGCAACGTTCGGCTGGAACGCTACGGCGCGCACGACGAGAACGATGACGACGACCAGCACCGCCGCGGCGGCGAGGGCGATGAACCGTCGCTGGCGGATCACCCGCCGCGACGCCCGCGGCGCGGGCGTCATCGCACGGCGATCGCTTCGATCTCGACGCGCACGTCCTTGGGGAGCCGCACCACCTGCACCGTGGAGCGCGCCGGGTAGGGCTCGGTGAAGAACTCGGCGTAGATCTCGTTGACGGCGCCGAAGTCGTCCATGTCGTGCAGGAAGATCGTGGTCTTGACGACGTCGTCCATGTTCAGGCCGGCGGCCGTGAGCGTGGCGCGCATGTTCTCGAGCGCCTTGCGCGCCTGGTCCTTGGGGGTGTAGCCCTCGATCTTGCCCTCGCTGTCGAGCGGGAGATGCCCGGAGACGAAGACGAGGTCGCCGGCGCCGACGGCCGGCGAGTAGGGGCCGACGGCGGGGGCGCCGTCCGGCGACACGTAGGCCACTTTCTTCATCGATGCGTCCTTTCCCGAGGGGTGTTTCAGGTGAACAGCGCGCGGATCGCGACGTAGGCGATGACCGCGAGCAGGATGAGCACGACGACGTAGTTGAACGTGGAGATGCCGCGCGGGCTCGGCGGTTTGTACTCGTGCGGCATGTCGCGCCCCTCGTCCGCCCCGCTCCTCCGGCGCCCGCTCGCCGGCGGCGGTGCCGGTCAGTAGCGGACGGCGACGGCCTCGATCTGCAGACGAGCGCCGTCGGGCAACCATCGTACACCGACGACGGTGCGTGCGGGGCGCGGCTCGCCGAAGTACTCGCCGATCACCTCGTCGAGCGCTGCGGCGTCCTCGGGCTCCACGACGTAGGCGGTGAGCTTGGCGACCGTGTCCAGCGAGAGACCGGTGGAGCGCAGTTGGTGGCGGAGGCCGTCGAGGGCGCGGCGCGCCTGTTCGGCGGCGGAGCCGCCGAAGACCTCGCCGCGCTCGTCGAGCGGCAGCTGCGCGGAGACGAACACCAGCTGGCCGGTGGAGACGGCCGCCGAGTAGGCGCCGGACGGCGGCGGGACCTGCGACGACCTGAAGGCGTGGCGTGACATGACTGCAGTGTTCCCGCTCGGCGCGAAAGCCGCTCCCGGGCGCTCAGGAGCCGCCGGCCGGGCTGTTCTCGAGTCGGCGGCCGGTCTGTTCGCGAGCCGGCGGCCCGTCCGCTCAGACGTCGAGGATCTTCGCCGCCAAAATGGCGGCGTTGCGCGCCCCGTTGATGGCGACGCAGGCGACCGGCACGCCGGGCGGCATCTGCACGATGCTGAGCAGCGAGTCCATGCCGCCGAGGTCGCTGGTCTTGATGGGCACGCCGATGACCGGCAGGTTGGTGTAGGAGGCGAGCACGCCGGGCAGGGCGGCCGCCTTGCCGGCGCCGCCGATGAGCACCTTGATCCCGCGTGACTGCGCCGTGCGCGCGTAGTGCGCGACCTTGTCCGGGTCGCGGTGGGCCGAGAGGACGCTGAGCTCGTACTTGATCTTGCGCTCGTCGAGCTCGCGGCAGGCCGCCTCCATGACCTCGCGGTCGCTCTCGCTGCCCATGACGATGCCCACCATCACGGGCTCCATCTCGATGCCCTGGAGGAGCGTCTCGACTTCGGTGCTGGTCTTTTCCACTGCAAGCTCCTGTGTCGCGGGCTGCTGTCCGGGTGATCGCGGTGCGTTCTCGGCGAGCTACCGGCCGGTGGGGGTCAGCGGAGACCTTCGAGGCCGTGCGGGAACAAGCTGATCTCGCCGGCCGCGGCGCGCACGGCGCGCGCGGCGATGTCGGCGCGGGTCTGGGCGCCGTCGAAGCTGATGTGGCTCACGCCCTCGTAGGCGCGCTCGCGGGCCTCGGCGAAGCCGTGGCCGAGCGCGCTCACGGCCAGCACGCGGCCGCCGGCGGTGACGACGT
This sequence comes from uncultured Thermoleophilia bacterium, assembly GCA_903912585.1. Taxonomy (GTDB): domain Bacteria; phylum Actinomycetota; class Thermoleophilia; order UBA2241; family UBA2241; genus CAIXSE01. Next base: position 4,343 of record CAIWHY010000230.1, read on the forward strand.
CGCCGCCTCTGAGCGCCGTGCCGGCGTGGAACACGGTGACGTCGTCGAGCGCGCCGGCGGCGTCGAGGCCCTCGATCAGGTCGCCCTTGTGGCTGCTCGCGGGATACCCGGCGGAGGCCATCACCACGGTGACGCACTCCTGCGGCTTCCAGGCCGCCTTGACGCCGGCGAGCGCGCCGGCGGACGCGGCGGCGCACATCTCCAGAAGGTCGCCGTCGAGCCGCGGCAGCACGGCCTGGGTCTCGGGGTCGCCGAAGCGGCAGTTGAACTCGAGCACCTTGACGCCGGCCTCGGTGACGATGAGGCCGGCGTAGAGCACGCCGCGATACACGATGTCGCGCTTGCGCAGCGCCGCCACGACCGGCTCCACCACGTGCTCCATGGCGGCGTCGATGGCCTTCTGCTCGAATCCGGGCACGGGGCAGTAGCTGCCCATGCCGCCGGTGTTGGGGCCCTGGTCGCCGGCGAAGATGCGCTTGTAGTCCTGCGCCGGCGCCAGCGGCAGCGCGTCCTTGCCGTCGCAGAGCACGAGCAGCGAGACCTCGGCGCCGGTGAGGTACTCCTCGATGATGAGGACGTCGCCGGCGTCGCCGAACTCGCGCGCGACGAAGCACGCCTCGACGGCCGCTTCGGCCGCGGCGGCGTCGGCGCAGATGAGCACGCCCTTGCCGGCAGCGAGGCCGTCGGCCTTGATCACCAGCGGGTAGCTCGCCCCGGCGAGATGCGCGGCCGCCGAGGCGGCCGTCTCGTGACGCGAATAGGCGCCGGTAGCGACGCCGCCGGCGCCCAACATCTCCTTGGCGAAGACCTTGCTGCCCTCGAGTCGCGCCGCCGCCTGCGACGGCCCGAAGACGCGCAGGCCGTGCTCCTCGAACAGGTCGGCGATGCCCAGCACGAGCGGCGCCTCGGGGCCCACGACGGTCAGGTCGACTCCCTCGCGGCTGGCGAACTCGAGCAGCGCCGGAAGGTCCTCGGAGCCGACCCCGATGTTGTCGGCGATCCCCGCGGTGCCGGCGTTGCCGGGCGCGCAGAAGATGCGCTCGGCGTGAGGGGACCGGGCGAAGGAATGGACGAGGGCGTGCTCTCTGCCGCCGCCGCCTACCACGAGCACGCGCATGTGGCCTCCGAGGGTGCTTCGCGGTGTCGCCGGGCGGCGCTGCCGCCGGCCCGGCCCGACGCCCGCAAGTCTACTCGGGGCGGGCCGCTCGGGGAAGGGCGGCCCGCGGTGCCCGCCGCCCCCGCGGTGAGTTGACTGCTCTTCGCGCGGCGGCCACAGTAGTGGGGATGCCGGCGCCCGCCGGCCGCCCAACGGTGCCGAAGGGACGATCGTGGACAGTCGGAGACACGCGCGGGTCGCGCCCCCGGTCGCCGTGGCCGCGCTCCTCCTCCTCCTCCTCCTCCTGCTGCTGCGTTCAGGGCCGGCGGCGGCGACCACTGTGGACTTCGCCTCCCAGGTACGCGCCGCCGAGCTCCGCGCCGTCGCGCGCATGGCCGCGACTGAGCGTCATTCGAGGCCCGGCCGGTATGCGAAGTACACGGTCGGTCACGCATGGACGTATACGACCGCCCAAGGCTGGGCCAGCGGCTACGTGTCCGGTGGGGTCTGGCTCATGTATCAGATGACCGCGGACGCCCGGTGGCGCCGTCGCGCGGCGGCGCGGCAGGCGGCCATCGGCGCGATGCCCATCACGTCGGACTCGCTCAACCTTGGCGCCCTCTTCTTCCCGAGCTACATACGTGGGTTCTCGCTCACCAGCGACCAGCGCTTCCGCGAAAAGGCGGTAGAGGCCGCCCTCGCGGCTGCGGGTCGCTACGACCCGGTGGTCGGAGCGATGCGTTCGCGTGCGGGCGACGCCTTCAACGTGATCGTCGACAGCCTCGTCAAGTCGCAGCTGCTGTGGTGGGCCGCCGACCACGGCGGCCCGGCGACGCTGCGCGATATCGCCTACCGTCACGTCTGGACGACCGCCCGCGACTTCATGCGCGATGACGGGAGCACCTGGCACATCGTCTTCTACGACACTGCGACCGGGGCGGTGACGCTGAAGACGACCTCGGCCGGCTATGGTCTCGAGTCGATGTGGGCGCGCGGCCAGGCATGGGCCATCCTCGGCTTCGCGGCGGCCTATCGCGAGACGGGCGACGAGCTCTTCCTGCAGGCCGCCCGACGGGCGACCGATCGCTACCTCGCGGACCTGCCGGCCGACATGGTGCCGTACTGGGACTTCCGCGATCCCGCGATCCCCGCCGCCCCGCGGGACTCATCGGCGGCGGCCATTGCGGCTTCGGGGATGATCGACCTCGCCCTCTGCGAGCCCGACGCGCCGAACCGTGCGCGGTACGCCGCCGCGGCGCGCAGCACTCTCGCATCCCTGATGTCGCCCGCCTACGCCTCGCTGGGCGCCAATCCGGCGCTGCTGCTCCACGGCACCTACTCGAGCCAAGCCGCGATCAGCGATCGGGGGCTCGCCTTCGGGGACGCCTTCTTCCTGGAGGCGCTGGTGCGCCTGCGCCGCCTCCGGCCGCAAGGGCTGATGCTGCGCGTGGCGCGAGCGCAGGCAAGCGCCGGGGAGGCCTCGCTGGCCGTGGACAGACGCCTGGACACCGCCTGGACCGCACGGGGCGCGCAGTGGCTCGAGCTCGACCTGGGAGTCGCCTGCAGCGTTGGCGCCTTCCGCGCGGCGCTGCTGCTCGGCGACGATCGCGCCGCCCGCCTGCGGGTGGTGACGTCCAGCGACCATCGTCACTGGGCGCGCGCCGTCACTACGATGGCCAGCGGCCAGACCCCCGGCTACGAGACCTTCGGCTTCGTGCCGCGCGTGGCCCGCTACGTGCGCGTGTTCCTCGACGGCACGACCGCGGATTCGGTGGATTCCGTCGCGGAGGCGCGGCTCTTCACGTCGTCCTGACGGGTCCGCCCTCCGCGTGCGCCTCCCGCTACACGGCCCCGCCGCGCCCGATGCTGCGCGGCAGGATGATCGTCTCCTCGCGGCCGGGGCCGACGGCGATGAACTTCACGCGCGTCTTGGTGAACTCGGCGATGAACTGGACGTAGTCGCGCGCCGCCTGCGGCAGGTCCTGCCAGGTGTCGCACTCGCGGATGTTCTCGCTCCAGCCCGGAAGTTCCTCGAAGATCGGCTTGGCGTGGTGGAAGTCCGTCTGCAGCAGCGGGAACTCGTCGAGCACGCGGCGGCCGGCCTTGTACCGCGTGCAGACCTTGACGGCCGGCATGCCGGAGAGCACGTCGAGCTTGGTGATCGCGAGGTGGGTGATGCCGCTGAGGCGTACGGCGTACTTGAGGGCCACCAGGTCCAGCCAGCCGCAGCGGCGCTGGCGGCCGGTGGTGGTGCCGAACTCGTGACCGATCTCGCACATCGCGATGCCGGTCTCGTCGAACAGCTCGGTGGGGAACGGGCCCTCGCCGACGCGCGTGCTGTAGGCCTTGGCGACGCCGATCACGTGGTCGATGCGCGTGGGACCGACGCCGATGCCGGTGCAGGCGGCGCCGGAGATCGGGTTGCTGCTCGTGACGAAGGGGTACGTGCCGAAGTCGATATCGAGCAGTGCGCCCTGGGCGCCCTCGAAGAGCACGTGCTTGTCCTGGTCGAGGGCGGTGTTCACCAGCAGGCTGGCGTCGCAGATGAAGGGCTCGAAGCGCTCGCGGTAGCTCAGCAGCTCGTCGGTGACCTGGTCCGGGTCGAGCACGCCGATGTCGTAGCGCTGCAGCAGGAAGTTCTTCTCCTGCAGCGCCGTGCGGATCTTGCGGCGCAGGATCTTGGCGTCGAGCAGGTCCTGGACGCGGATGCCGATGCGCGTGTACTTGTCCACGTAGCAGGGCCCGATGCCGCGCCCGGTGGTCCCGATCTTGTACTTGCCGAGCTGCTGCTCGTTGGCGCCGTCGAGGAGCAGGTGGTACGGCATGATCAGGTGGGCGTTGCCGCTCACGCGCAGGTTCTCGCCGCTGATGCCGCGCACGCGCAGCGCCTCGAGCTCGCCGAACATGATGTGCGGGTCGATCACGACGCCGTTGCCGATGACGCAGGTCTTGGCCTCGTAGAGGATGCCCGACGGGATGAGGTGGAGCTTGAACTCCTCGCCGTCGCGCACGATCGTGTGGCCGGCGTTGTTGCCGCCCTGGAAGCGCGCGACCACGTCGGCCTTCTCCGCCAGCAGGTCGGTGATCTTGCCTTTGCCCTCGTCGCCCCACTGGGCGCCGACAACGACTGTCCCTGGCATAGCCTGGACCCCTTCCCGTTAGCTCATTGTTCTCGGCGCCGGCCCGCCCATCAGGCGAGCCGTGTGACGGCCAGCACGACGAGCACTGCGCAGATGACGAAGTAGATGGCCGCCGCCGCTCGGTTGCCGAGCTGGATCTGGCGGACGCCGCCGATGGCGAGGCTGGCGATGACCAGCCCTATGCCGACGGCGCTCACCGACGACTTCCACGTGACCGCGATGATGGCTATGCCGGCGGCGGCCGCGGCCAACTGGACCACCATGAGCGCTCCTGGCGTCACGCTCCGTCCTTCATGCCGCTGCCGTTCAGGATGCTCCGTGCGGCGATGACGCCGGCGGCCGAGGCCTGTACCAGGCCGCGCGTGATGCCGGCGCCGTCGCCGACGGCGTACAGGTTCCTGACCGGCGTCTGCAGGCCGGCGTCGAGCTCGGGTCGAGCCGAGTAGAACTTGACCTCGACCCCGTACAGCAGCGTATCGCGCCCGTTGACGCCGGGCGCCAGGTTGTCCATCACCTCGAGCATCTCGAGGATGTCGCGCAGGTGGCGGTAGGGCAGCACGAACGCCAGGTCGCCGGCGGTCGCGCCCTTGAGCGTGGGCTGCACCGTGCCGCGGCGGATGCGCTCCATCGTGCTGCGGTGGCCCTGCTGCAGGTCGCCGAGCCGCTGCACGATGATGTCCTCGCCGAGCAGGTTGGCGAGGCGGGCGATGCTCTTGCCGTAGGCGATCGGGTCGTCGAACGGCTCGGTGAAGTCGGTGCTCACGAGCAGGGCGAAGTTGGTCTTGTCGGTCTTGGCGGCGGCGTAGCTGTGGCCGTTGACCGTGACGACGTCGCCGTAGTTCTCGAGCGAGACCTCGCCGTAAGGGTTCATGCAGAAGGTGCGCACCGGGTCGTCAAAGCTCGGCGTGTAGTAGATGAGCTTGCTCTCGTAGAGCGCGTCGGTCAGCGGCTCCATGATCGCCGCCGGGGTCTCGACGCGCACGCCTATGTCCACGGGGTTCGTGCGCAGCTTGATGCGCAGGCGTTTGCACTCGTCCACCAGCCAGGAGGCGCCCTCGCGCCCGGGCGCGACGATCACGGCCTCCGCCTCGAGCCGGGTGCCGTCGGCGAGCAGGACGCCGGTGGCTCGCAGTTCGCTCTCGCCGGCGTGCTTCTCGGTGAGGATGCGCTCGACCATCACGCCGGTGCGTACGGTGACGCGCTCCTCAAGCTCCTCACGCATGCGCGTGAGGATGTCGTAGGAGCGCTCGGTGCCCATGTGGCGCACCGGCGCCGCGACCAGCGTCATCCCGTGCAGCAGCGCCTGGCGGCGGATCTTGTCGGCCTTCTTGCCGCCGCCGTGCACCTCGCTGGTGGCGCCGTACTCGCACCAGATGCCGTCGACGTACTCGATGAGCTCGCGCAGACGCTCCTTGGGCACGAAGTTGTCGAGCCAGCCGCCGACCTCGGTGGTGAGCGTGAGCTTGCCGTCGCTGAAGGCGCCGGCGCCGCCCCAGCCGCAGGTGATGTCGCAGGGTTCGCAGCCGGAGCACACGCCGGTCTTGCGCGCCGGACAGGCGCGGCGGCCGATGTCCGGGCCGCGCTCCACGAGGCCGACGCTGAGGCCGTTGTGGCGCACGAGCTCGAGTGCGGCGAAGATGCCGGCAGGGCCGGCGCCGACGACGAGCACATCGAAGTGTGTACGTGCAGCATCCATAGAAGACTGAGGGGGGAGGTCGCGAAAAGGGCAGAAGGTAGTTCCCTTTACGGGATGATACCGGGGCGGCGAACTCCTGACAAACGTCGGGCGTCTCAAAGGGGACGACGCGACGCGGGTCGAGAGACCGAGTGTCGGCAGTACGAGGGTGCCGGGATCCGAGGAGACGGGGGAGAGCATGGGCAGCAGAAGGCTGGCGGCAGTGGCATGCGGAGCGGCGGTCGTGCTTGCCGCGGGGCTGACCCTCGTCGCCTGCGGCGGCTCGGGCAGCTCTGCGTCTCCTGCGCAGAACTTCGGCATGAGCGCCGGCTGGGTGGACACCAACGGCACCGAGAAGACGGTCGTGAGGAGTGTGTCCATCCGGGCCGGCGGCGAGGCCTACATCGTCGAGTCCGACAACCCGACCACCGGCTATCAATGGCATTTCGCGGTGCCGCCCGGCGTCAGCCAGGTCAGCAGCGAGTTCTCGGGCCCCAGCCCATCGGCGTCGCCGCTCGTCGGCGCCGGCGGCACGCGCACGATCACGTTCAGGGTCCAGCAGCCCGGCACGTACACGGTCGTCGGCACGTACGCGCGTCCATGGGAATCGAAGCAGCCGGCCAAGACCGTGCGCTTGCACATCTACGCCAACCCGGCGTCGTGGCCGGCTCCGGGAATCGTGTTCACGGAGAAGGACAGCCCCGGCGCGCTGGGCACCGACGTCGGCAGCACCTTCGTCGTCGATCTCATCGAAAACCCGTCCACCGGCTACACATGGACGATGAAGCTCGGGCCGGGACTCACTCTGCTCCACGACCAGGTCGTCACGCCGGTCCAGGGGAGCCCGGCGATGGCGGGCGTGCCCGGGCAGCATCTCTGGTTCATCAAGGTCGAGAAGGCCGGGACGACGGCCGTCACCGGCATCTACGCGCTGCCGGCCGACGCGGCGACCAAGAACGCCGCCGATTTCTCCCTGACGGTCACCGCCAAGTAGCTGCAGCTGCGGGCGTCGATCGCGGTGGCGTGGCCGCCGGCCGTGTTGGCGTCGGTGCCGGCCGGCGGATACGCTGGGCGCCGGCGACTCACGAGGTGACCATGGACGACCCGGTGCTCAGCCGGCGCAGCATCCGCAGGTACACGAGCGAGCCGGTGCCCGACGAGGTCGTGGACCGGCTCCTGCGCGCCGCCATGGCGGCGCCGTCGGCCGGCAACCAGCAGCCGTGGCAGTTCGTCGTCATCCGCGACCGCGCCACGCTGACCGCGATCACCGAGGTGCACCCGTACTCGAAGATGCTGCCGGAGGCGCCGCTCGCCGTCGTCGTCTGCGGCGACGCGCAGGGCTGCAAGTGGCCGCAGATGTGGGAACAGGACTGCGCCGCGGCCACCGAGAACCTGCTCGTCGAGGCAGAGTTGCTCGGCCTCGGGGCCGTGTGGCTCGGCGTCCACCCGCTCGAGGAGCGCGTCTCCGGCATCCGCCGGCTGCTCGGCATGCCGGACTCCGTCGTCCCGTTCGCCGTCGTCCCGGTCGGGCACCCGGCCGAGCGCAAGCCGCCGGCCGACCGCTACGACGCGGCGCGCGTGCACGACGAGCGCTGGTAGCGGCGCACCGTCGGCTCGCGTTCGCGAGGCGCGGGCGCTGCTCGTGCGGTGCGGCGACGCCGCGCCCGGCTGCGCTCTGCCGCCCGGCCGGGCTGCGCCGCCCCGTTGTGCTGCGCCGCCCCGCCGGCGCCAGCAGTTTGCCTCCCTGCGAGCCCGGGTACTTCCGCAGCGACCCGTGACGCGGCGGGCGCCGCCCTGCGGCCCGGCGCCGCAGAGACAGGCTCCGCCCCACGGGTCACCAATGCCGTTCGGCAAGCCATGAGGAAGGGGTGGCCAGTGTCCGGACCTCGATGGGTCCCCACCATCGACGACGCCAAGGTACGCGACGGCGCCTGCGTGCCCGTGTACCCGAAGGGCGTCGGCGTCCTGCTCGTGCGCGTCGACGGCAAGTTGCACGCCGTCGCCAACAAGTGCGTCCACATGGCGTGCCCGCTCGAGGGCGGCAAGCTCGAGGGCGCGACGCTCACCTGCCCGTGCCACGACTGGCGCTTTGACGTGCGCTCGGGCGAGTTCCTCGACGCGCCCGAACTCAGGATCGCGACGTTCGCGACCAAGGTCGAGGACGGCAAGGTCCTCGTCGAGCTCAAGGGGGCGTGACATGGCGGACGAAGTCACCGTGTACGCGCTCAGCACCTGCCCGTGGTGCCGCAAGACCAAGCAATGGTTCGCGGACAGCAAGATCGAGTTCGAGGCCATCGACGTGGACACGCTCCCGGATAGCCAGCAGGACGAGGTCGCCGACAAGGCCTACGCGCTCAGCGGCGGCCGCCGGTTCCCCGTCGTGGTCATCAACGGCGAGGTGATCGTGGGCTTCAACCCCGAGAAGTTCCTCGAGCACCTGCAAGGCGCGGGGTGGTGAGCGATGGGCACCGCTGAACGCAAGGAGTCGCTGCGCTACCTCTATGACAAGGTCGTCGACCCGCTGGGCTTCAAGTTCACGCCCGATGCGGCGCTGGCGGAGGAACTGCTCGAGCAGGAGGTCAAGCTCGAGCAGGACCTGGGCGCGCCCTACTGCCCGTGTCAGATGCGCAGCAGGGTACGCGGGGAGGACATGCGCATCGTGTGCCCGTGCATCCCCTTTCACCGCGCCCACTTCGACAAGATGAAGCGCTGCTGGTGCGGGCTCTTCGTCCACAAGGACGTCACCGACCCCGACAGCCTGCCGCAATTCCCGCCGGACGAGGAGTGAGTTGAGATGTGGCACGAAGTAGCTAAGCTCGACGACATCGCGCCCGGCGGCATGAAGTACGTGCGCGCCGGCGAGGACGACCGCGAGATCTGCCTCTGCGAGTACGAGGGCGACATCTTCGCGGTCAGCCGCCGCTGCGGGCACGAGAACGCGCCGCTCGACCAGGGCGCCCTCGAGGGCTGGATCCTCACCTGCCCCTTGCACGACGGCCAGTTCGACATCCGCACGGGCGCCAACCTCGCCTGGCCCATCGACCACGACATGGGCGATCCGGCGGCCATCCCGGAGCCGGTCAAGCGCTGGTTCAAGCTCGAGCAGCGCCTCCAATGGAAGACCCGCGTGCACGACCTGCACACGTACGAGGTGCGCGTCGCCGACGGCACCATCGAAGTCGAGATCTGAGCGATCACTAGGAGGAACTATGGCGTTTGAACTGCCGCCGCTTCCGTACGCGGAAGACGCGCTCGAGCCGGACTACTCGGCCCGCACGATCAGCTTCCACTACGGCAAGCACCACAAGACCTACGTCGAGACGCTCAACAAGCTGGTGGCCGGGACCGACCTCGAGGGCAAGTCACTCGAAGAGGTCATCATGGCGGTGGCCGGCAAGCCGGACAAGCAGCCGGTGTTCAACAACGCGGCGCAGGTCTGGAACCACACCTTCTTCTGGAAGAGCATGAAGCCCGGCGGCGGCGGCCAGCCGGCCGGCGAGCTCGCCGAGAAGATCGCCGCCGCCTTCGGCGGCTGGGACATGGAGGCCGCGGACTTCGGCGGCCACAAGTTCGTCGAGGACTTCAAGGCCGCCGCGGCCGGCCGCTTCGGCTCCGGCTGGGTCTGGCTCGTCCTCGACAACGGCGAGCTCAAGATCGTGAGCACGCCCAACGCCGAGATGCCGGCGGCGCCCGGCGTCACGCCGCTGCTTGTGGTCGATGTGTGGGAGCACGCCTACTACCTCGACTACCAGAACCTGCGTCCCGCCTACGTGCAAGTCTTCTTCGACAAGCTCGTGGACTGGGACTTCGTGGCCGCGAACCTGGCCAACGCGAAGTAGCAGACGCGCGCGGCGCCGCCGAAGGGCGGCACGGGTGCCGCGCCGGAGCCTCAACGCCGGAG
>CAIWHY010000231.1 GCA_903912585.1 uncultured Thermoleophilia bacterium
CAGCGCCGACTTCGCCGGCGCCGGTGGGCCGCGACCGCCGCCCGCGCAGACGCGCCCGGCGAGTCGTGCGCCGGGAGCGTTCCTGGAGCTCGTGCAGCGCCTCGGCCGCAGCCTCCTGCTCGGCGCGCTTCTTGCTGGTGCCGAAGCCGCGCCCGAGCGTCACGCCGTCGACGACCGCCTCGATCTCGAACTCGCGGTTGTGCGGCGGGCCGCTGTAGCCCACGACCCGGTAGACGACCGCCTGGGCGCTGCGCGCCAGGTACTCCTGCAGCTCGGTCTTGTGGTCGATGTAGCTGCTCTCGGCGTAGACGATGTGCTCTTCGAAGACCTCGACCACAGCGGGCCGCACGGCCTCGAAGCCGAAGGTCACGTAGATCGCCCCGATCAGGGCCTCGGTGAGGTCGGCGAGGACGTTCTGGTTGACCTGGAGCTGCGCGAGGTCGCCGGCGTCGGCACGCGGCCCGGCGTGCTCCTGCAGCATCCTGCCGAGGCCGAGGCGCGCCGCCACGCGGGCGCAGGTGACGCGGCTGACGATGTAGGCGCGCAGCCGCGCGAGGTGACCCTCGGCGAAGTCGGGGAAGCGGCGGTACAACTCCGTCGTGATGCAGAGACTGAGCACGCTGTCGCCGAGGAACTCCAGGCGCTCGTACGAATCGACGCGCTCCGGAGACCACGAGGTGTGCGTGAAGACCTGCCGGAGCGTCGCCGCGTCCAGCTGGTCAGCAAGTGCCAGCAAGCGGTAGGTCACGGGCGCCTCACACGGCGACGAGGGGACGCCTCCCTTCCAAAGGAGACCTCCCCTCGTCGTCCAGGGTACCGCCGGGCCTGGCTTAGGCCTCGGCCCTCTTCATCACGAAATCGACGGCGTTGCCGACGGTCTTGATCTCGGCGGCTTCCTCGTCGCTGATCTTGATGCCGAAATCCTCTTCCATCGTCATGACGAGCTCGACGAGGTCCAGGGAGTCGGTCTCGAGATCCTCCTGGAAACGAGCGTCCATGGTCACCTTGTCGGCGTCGACACTCAGAGTCTCGACGAGGATCTCCTTGACTTTCTCAAAGACCTCTTCACGGGTCATCGGCTAACCTCCGGATGAGTTTGGCAGAGTCTACACTGCGCCGGCGCGCGTCCCAAGCTCCCTCGCGATCGTGCCCTGAAGGCCGCTGACGACCCCACGCCGGCCCTGGTGGACGGCGTTGGCGATGCCGCGCGCCTTACTGCTGCCGTGGGCGATGATCACCGGCGCGTTCATGCCGACGAGGAACGCGCCGCCGTACTCTTCGGGGTCGAGGGCGCCGCGCAGGCGCAGCAGGTCGCGGCGCAGCAGCAGCCCTCCGACCTTGGTCTTGACCGAGAGGTCGATGGTGCTGCGCAGCGCCGTAAGGATGCCGCGCGCCGCGCCCTCGATCGTCTTCAGCGTCACGTTGCCGGTGAAGCCGTCGGTCACGACCACGTCGACGAGGCGGTTCATGATGTCGCGCCCCTCGACGTTGCCGTAGAAGCGCACGCGCTCGTCGGCGGCGATGAGCTGGTGCGCCTCGATGACCGCGGGCGTGCCCTTCTCGGGCTCCTCGCCGATGCTGAGCAGGCCCACCGTCGGCGCGGGGATGCCCATGACCTCGATGGCGAACGCCTGGCCCATGACCGCGAACTGACGCAGGTGCTCGGGGCGGCACTCGGCGTTGGCGCCGATGTCCAGCAGCGCGATCGGCGCCGGCATGCAGGGCATGATGCTGCAGATCGCCGGCCGCTGCACGCCGGGGATGCGGCGTACGTAGAGGAGGCTGGCGGCGACCACGGCGCCGGTGTTGCCGGCGGAGACGAAGGCGTCGGCCTCGCCCCGATGAACCAGCTTGAGGCCGACGACGATGCTCGACTCCGTCTTGTTGCGCGCGGCGCTCGCCGGAGCGTCGTGGGAGCCGATGACGTCGGGCGCGTGGACGATGGAGACGTGGGCGCCGACGGGGACGAGCGGCCGCACCACGGCCTCGTCCCCGACCAGGACGACGTGCGTCTGGGGCCCGGCCGCGGCGAGCGCCCCGCGGACGACCTCGGCGGGGGCGTTGTCGCCGCCGGCGGCGTCGACCACGACGCGCACGACGCGGTCGCCGCCCGCCCCGCTCCAGGCGGCGGTGACATCGTGGGGACTGACGTAGGGGCGGGCTCCCGAGGCGGTCATGCCTGCAGGTCCGCCACCAGCCGATCGAGGTCCACCGAGCTCTCGATGAGCTCGGCGATGAGGTCGATCTTGGCGCGCTCCTTGACGCGGAGCCGGCCGAAAAGGCGGCGCAGGTCGTCGGCGGCGGTCACGGTGTCGCTGGCGACGGAGATGAGGGGCACGCCGCGCTCCTCCGCCCGCTCGAGGACCGCCGCGCTGGGGACGAAGTTGCCGGTGAGCACGATCGCGACGGTGGGGGTGTCGAGCGCCGTGAGGATGATCTCGGCGCGGTCGCCGCCGACGATGACGACCTTGTTGGGCGTGAGCTGGAAGTAGCGCAGGGCGTGCTCCGGGCTCATGGCGCCGATCATGTACGTCTCGACCAGCTTCTCCGCGTAGCGCTCGCCGCAGATGTAGGTGCCGCCCAGCTCCTGCACGACCTCGGCGACCGAGACCGCCGAGAGGCGCGCGTTCGAGGTCAGCGCGCCGTAGGTCGCGACGCCGCTCTTCTCGAGGAAGCTCGCGTACTGGTCCTGCACGAGGCCGAGGCGAGACTCCGGCACCATGTTGAAGAGGACGCCCAGGAGGTGGTCCTTGAGGGCGTCCTTGACGTACATGATGTCGTCGAGCAGCCGCGCGCCGGCGAACTTGGCCACCAGCAGAGTCCTGAGGTCGAGCTGAGCCACGACCTCGGAGCCGCTGGTGCGCAGGAAGCGCCCCTGCCAGATCTCGCCGAGGCCCTCGCAGATCACGAGGTCCTTGCCCTTGCTGACGCGGGCGTAGGCCGCCTCGACGCGGCTCATGGCGTCGACCTCGGAGCCCGAGAGCACGTCGTGAAGGGCGTCCTCGTCGAGGACGACCGGGCAGATGTCGGTGGGCGCGTCGTCGAGCTGCAGCAGCTCGGAGACGAAGGCGGCGTCCTCGTCCAGCAGCACGCCGCCGAACTCGGAGGCCAGCGTGCCGACCGGCTTGAAGTAGCCCGCCACGAGACCCCGGCGGCGCAGGGCGACGCAAAGGCCGACGGCGATGGTGGTCTTGCCGCCGCTGCCTTGCGTGGAGGCGATATAGAGCGACTTCAGCACCACTCGCCCCCGCGTCGCTTAGTCAGCGTCGAGGACGATGACCTCGCGGCCCTTGTAGGTGCCGCACTTCGTGCAGGCGCGATGAGGCAGTTTGGGGCTTTTGCACTGCGGGCAGACGCTGGCCGTCTCCACGCTGAGCTTCTGCTGCGAGCGGCGCTGGTCGCGGCGGCGCTGCGATGTCTTCTTCTTGGGTACAGGCATGAGAGTTCTCCTCGGGAAAGACCAGACACGGAACTGTACCACACGGGACTCGCCTACGCTGCGTCGTGCCGGTGCCCGGGGTCCTCGTTGAGGTCGGCGCCGCAGACGTCGCACAGCCCCCGGCACTCGTCGCGGCAGAGCACCTGCGGCGGCAGGGCCTCCGCGATCAGGTCGCGCGTCCAGCGCTCGAGGTCGACGATCGACGACGTCACGTAGCCCTCCTCCTCGCCGTCGCCCTCCGAGTCGCCGTGGCGGACGTACTCGACCCCGTGGATAGCGAGCGCGACGTCGGCCTCCTCGAGGCAGCGCTGGCACGGCCCGAGCACGTCGGCGGCGAACGCCACCGTCAGCGTCACGCTGTCGCCCACCCGGACGGCGGTCAGCAGGAGGTCGAGCTCGCCGCCGGCGACCTCATAGTCGAGGCCGCCGAACACGAAGGGCTCCACCTCCACCGGCAGGCGACGCCAGGTCTCGCTGGCGTCGCCGAAGCGCAGGGAGCGCAGGTCGAAACGGCGCACGGTGCTGCCTCAGCGGCGGGCGCGAGCGCGCCGCTTACGGCTGCAGCTCGTCGTCTCCGCCGCGCCCTTGCAGGCGCTCGCGGCCACGACGGACGGCGGCCAGGAACTTGTCGAGGTTGATCTCGAGGTTGCCGAGCACCTCGTCGGCGTAGTCCTCGGCGCCGAGACGGATCTCGCGTTCGCGCTCGCGGGCGTCCTCCATGATCTGCTGCGCGTTGCGCTCGGCGAGGCGCACGACCTCCTGTTCGGAGGCGAGCCTGTCGGCGCGCTCCTGGGCCTCGCCGACGACGCGCTCGGCCTCCTGCTTGGCCTCCGCGAGCATCTCCTGGCGCTCCTTCACGATCCAGCGCGCCTGCTTGATCTCCTCGGGGATGGTGGAGCGCATCTGATCGAGGATGTCGTAGATCTCCTCGCGATCGATCATCACGCTGTCGGTGAGCGGCACGGACCGGGCGTTGTGGATGATGTCGTCGAGCTTGTCGATGAGAACGAGCACGTCCATACTCAGCAACCCTCCTTGGGTACCCTCAGAGGCCGCGCGGCGGATACATCTCCGCCAGGCGGCGAGCGACGCTCGGGGGCACCAGGTCTTCCACGGAGCCTCCGAACGCGGCGATCTCTCTGACGCCGCTCGAGCTGAGGAAGCCATGCTCGGGCGAGGCCATCATGAACACCGTTTCTATTTCTGGAGCCAACTTCCTGTTGAGTGACGCCATGGCGAACTCGTACTCGAAGTCGGAGATCGCGCGCAGACCCTTGAGGATCACGCGCGCCTCCCACCTCTGCGCGAACTCGACCACCAACTCGTTGAACCGGGCGACGACGACGTTGCCGTAGCCGGAGAGAGCCTCGCACAGGAACGCCTCGCGCTCGTCCGGCGTGAACAGCGGCGACTTGCGTTGCGGCACCTCGATGAGGCCGACGACGACGCGGCCGAACTTGTCGGCGCCGCGCCTGATGATGTCGAGGTGCCCCACCGTGACGGGGTCGAACGTCCCCGGGCAGATGGCAGTGACGTTGCCCGGCATCAGGGCGCCTGCCGATCAGCCAGTCGCGACGTCATGCTCACCTTTCGCTCCTCCAACGCTCTGCTCGTCGCCCGTCACCAGGAACGTGACGCGCGTGTCCCCGTAGCGCTTCACCCGCACGGTCGTCCACGGAAGCTCGACCTCCGTCCCGGCCGCGGTCTCGACGACGATCACGGCGCCAGCCGCCAGCAGAGGCTCCACCAGCCGGGCCAACGCGGGCCGGACCTCCGCATAGCGGTAATACGGAGGGTCCGCAAACACGAGAGTATAGCGCGCGCCGCGCCGGGCGTCAGCCTGCAGGGCGCGGCGCACGTCCGCGGCGACCACGCGGGCGAGCGCGGAGCGCCCCGACGGGACGCCCAGCCGCTCGAGGTTCCCGCGCAGCGCGGCCAGCGCGGCGCGCTCGTTCTCGACGAAGGCGCACGAGGCCGCGCCGCGGGAGAGCGCCTCTATGCCCAGCGCGCCGCTGCCGGCGAAGAGGTCGAGCACGACGTGGCCGGCGAGCGTGCCGGCGCGCTCTTCGACAGAACCATCCGCGGCGGCGCTGCGCGACGAAGCCGCCGCCGCGGACCCGGCGGCAGCGCGCGCCTCCGGCAGCGCCGCAAGGACGTCGAACATCGCCTCGCGGACCTTGTCCGACGTCGGTCGCGTCCCGCGTCCGCGCGGGGCCGTCAGCGGCCGCCCGCGCCACTCGCCGCCGACGACTCTCACGGCGCCTCGAGCACGACGCTCCGGGCCGGAGGCTGGACCTCTCCGACCTCAAAGGCGCCCTCGAGCGCGACGCTCGCCAGATC
>CAIWHY010000232.1 GCA_903912585.1 uncultured Thermoleophilia bacterium
CCCCGGCTTCTGCGGCATTTCTCTTGTTTTGCTTCTACAGGCTAGCAAGCACGCGGTCGAGCCGCGACTGTACCGCGTCGGCGATGGGGGCGAGGCGTTCGTTGCCCACCATCCCCATCATGGCGCCCGCGTTGATCACGGCCACCCTGCTGCCCGCGCCCTTCTCGTAGACCACGACGTTGCACGGCAGGAGAAGGCCGAGGTCGTCCTCGACGCTCAGCGCCTCGTGCGCGTACTTGGGGTTGCAAGCGCCCAGGATCACGTGCGGGCGCCCGTCGACCCCGAGCTTCTCCTTCATCGTCTTCTGCACGTCGATCTCGGTGATCACGCCGAAGCCCTCGGCCTTGAGCGCCTCGCGGACACGGTCCAAGACCTCCTGGAAAGGCTGGTCCAGATCGCGCCCGATGCCGTACTCGACTACCTGCATGCCTGACCTCCTGCGGTCGGTGGGGGGTTGGTCTCGTATACCCAAGGGGGTATATAGCGACACACCGCCGGCCGTCGTCGCGTCGCCCCTAGTCTCCCCGCCGGGTGGGCGGGTCAATCTCGGCGGCGGGCGCAGGCGCGAGCGCTCGCGCGTGCCGTTGCGACCGCCGGCCACGGCCGGCGGAGCGCGCAAGCCGCGACGCAGACAGCGCGCAAGCCGCGGCCGGCGTGACGCGCGCGCCGCGGCGCGCAGAACGCGTCCTTCGCCGCAGCGCGCGTGCATCCGGTATGATTCTGAGTTCACGGTCGCGGCCGCCCGTGCGGCGGCGGCCGGCGAAGGTCAGATTCCGGAAAGGGCGTGGTGAGCGTGAGAAGCGACGAGATCAAACACGGAGTCGCCCGTGCCCCGCACCGTTCGCTGCTGCGCGCCCTGGGCGTGAGCGACGCCGAGATGGAACGTCCGTTCATCGGCATCGCCAACTCGTTCAGTGACGTGGTGCCCGGGCACATGCATCTGCGCACCATCGTCGACGCCGTCAAGGCAGGCGTGCGGAGCGCGGGCGGCGTGCCGTTCGAGTTCGGCGTGATGGGCATCTGCGACGGCATCGCGATGAACCACGTGGGCATGAACTACTCGCTGCCCAGCAGGGAGCTCATCGCCGACACGGTCGAGTCGATGACCATCGCGCACGCCTTTGACGCGGTGGTGCTCGTGCCCACCTGCGACAAGATCGTGCCGGGCATGCTCATGGCGGCGATGCGCACCAACGTGCCCGCCGTCATGGTCGGCGGCGGCCCGATGCTCGCCGGCAAGCTCGACGGCCGCGCCATCGATCTCACGACCGTGTTCGAGGGTGTCGGTCGCCATCAGGCGGGCACGCTCGACGACGAAGGCCTCAAGGCGCTCGAGTGCAACGCGTGCCCCACCTGCGGCTCTTGCTCCGGCATGTTCACGGCCAACTCGATGAACTGCCTCGCCGAGGTCATCGGCATGGCGCTGCCCGGCAACGGCACGATCCCCGCCGCCTACAGCGCGCGCATCCGCTTCGCCAAGGACGCCGGCGCCAGGGTCATGGACGTGCTGGCGGCCGGTCTGCGGCCGCGTGACCTGCTCACCGACGCGGCCGTGGGCAACGCGCTGGCCGCCGACGCCAGTCTCGGCTGCAGCACGAACACTGTTCTGCACCTCGCCGCCATCGCCACGGAGGCCGGCCTGGAGTTCGACCTGCGGCGCATCAACGAGGTCGCGGCCAACGTGCCGCACATCTGCAAGCTCGCGCCCGCCGGCGCCCATCACATGGAAGACCTCTACCAGGCCGGCGGGGTGCAGGCCCTGATGA
>CAIWHY010000233.1 GCA_903912585.1 uncultured Thermoleophilia bacterium
ACCTCCTAGATCGATTGACCGTAGCCCTGCGCCGGCGCGCGGCGCGCCGGCCGCGCCGGCGAGCGCGGCGAGGCAGAGCAGCGCGAGGACGAGCCTCCTCAAGAGGCGTCCGGAGATGAGCGGCGGTCTCAGCGGCCGGACCGGGTCAGAACTTGCCGACGAGCTTCATGATCCAGCGGTGCGGCGCGTGCGCGCTGAAGCCCGGCTTGTTGTACATCACGGCGCAGTGCCCGGTGATCACCTTGAGCCCGCGTTTCTCGGCCTCGGCGAGCGCCTCCGGCGTGTCGGTCATCTGGTGGATCCAGATCTGCTCGACGCCGGCGTCGGCGGCCTTGGCGACCCATCCGGCGGTCTCCTCTTTGGGCACCTCGAGGATGGCCGCCTCGACCGGGACGGGCAGGGTGGCGAAGTCCGGGTACGCCTTGTCGCCCAGCACCTCGCCGCTGCCGGCGTCGATGGGGTAGACCGTCTTGCCCTGCTCCTTGAGCGCCTGATAGGTGATCTTGGGGAACGCCTTCTTGCTCCTCTGACGCCCCACGACGGCATACGAGCCGCTGTCCCAGAATCGTTCGCACTCGGAAGGCATGGCCCCTACCTCCTAGATCGATTGACCGTAGCCCTGCGCCGGCGCGAGCACCTCGGGGTAACTCGCGCGCAGGGCGCTGCGGACTTCATAGCACAAGTGGCACTCGTCGGCGTAGAGCTCGCGCGCGGGGACGTGACCGTGCTCGCGCGCCAGCGCCCACGGGCCGCCGGCGTGGATCTCGCGGACGACCGGCCGCCGGGCGGGGTCGTAGGACTCGAGCACGGCGGGCAGGCCGCCGGGGCCGAAGACGTTGCCGGCGCTGATGCCCTGGCAGAGCTGCAGCTCGCCGTCGCAGCCTATGTGCGCGCGGCCGGGGTCGGCGAAGTCCTCGAAGGGGCAGCTGACGAGCGTCTCCGGCGGCCGGGCCGCTCGCCCGGGGGCGAGCTCCACGGCCGCCCTGCCCTTGCACATGATCTCGCCGACGTCCTCGCCGAGGCAGAGGCCGGGCACGTCGAGGCAGGCGGCGGCGCCGACCTCGAGCACAGCCATCGGCAGGCCGAGCTCCTGCGCCGCCAGCACCGCGTTGCGCAGGTGCTCCTCGTCGGCGTCCTCGACAAAGTAGGCGTAGGAGGAGAGCGAGAGGTCGCTGATGCCGAGCTCGACGAACGGCTCCAGCCACAGACGGGCGTCCGCGGGCGAGGTAGCCCAGAAGCAGTTGCTGACCATGCCCCACTCGAGCCCGCGCTCGCGGGCGTGCTGCGCCGCCGCGAGCACCACCGGGTACGCCAGCATGGGCTCGCCGCCCTCGAAGTAGACGGTACCGACGCCGCACTCCGCCGCCTGGTCGATGACGCTCGTGAGCTGCGTGAGCGTCATCGCGCCCTCGGCGTCCGGCGACCCCCAGACGAAGCAATGGTCGCAGGCGTAGGTGCAGCGGTAGGTGACGAGGAAGTGGATGCCGTCGAGACGGATGCCC
>CAIWHY010000234.1 GCA_903912585.1 uncultured Thermoleophilia bacterium
CGACGGCTCCGTCGTCGCCGAGATCGTCACGCTCGAGGGCCCGGCGCACACGCAGCGCCTGCTGCCGGGCGTGCACGAAGTGCTGAGGCAGGCCGGCGCCGGCTGGGACGACGTCGACACCGTCGCCGTCGGCCTCGGCCCCGGCGCCTTCACCGGTCTGCGCATCGGCGTCGCCACGGCGCGCGCCCTGGCGCAGGCGGACGGGCGCGTGCGCCTCGCGGGCGTGCCTTCGTGCGTCGCCCTGGCGCTCGCGCTCGCAGACCTGTCCGGCGGCCGTGCCGTGGCGCCGCTCATCGACGGCAAGCGGCGTGAAGTCTTTGCGGCCGTCTACCAACCGGATCCGAGGATGGCCGGCGTGCGCCTCGTCGAAGAGGTCGCGGTGGTGCCGGCCGGCGAGCTCGCCGAGTGGCTCGAACGCCGCGGACCGCTGCTCGCCGGCGGCGACGGCGCGGCCTTGTACGCGGAGCTGCTCCCGCCGTCGGCTCGTCGCGCCGAAGCCATCGTGGCTCCGACCGCGGCGATGGTCGGCCGGGCGGTCGCCTGCGGCGCGCCCGGCCTCGTCATCGGCCCCGGCGCTGTGCTGCCCCTCTACGGCCGCACGCCGGACGCCGCCCGCTGGCAGGGGAGGCCGGCATGAGCCTCGAGATCGTGCCCGATGTCCGCGACGGCGAGCACGTGATCCGCGACATGCTGTTCCCCGATATCGAGGCCGTCTCCGCCATCGAGCGCCGCACCTTCACGCTGCCGTGGTCGCCGCCGATCTTCAGCGGGCAACTCGCGCGCGAGACGGGCATCGCCCTGGTCTGCGAGATCGGCGGAAGGGTCGCCGCGTACCTGATCGCCGACATGTTCGTGGACGTCTGGCACCTGATGAACGTGGCGGTCGACGGGCCCTACCGGCGCCGGCACGCCGCCTCCGGGCTCATCGAGGCGTACTTCGCCATCACCGAGATGCACGGGCACCGCGGTCACACCCTGGAGGTGCGCGTCTCCAACAAGTCCGCCATCGACCTCTACCGGAGCTTCGGGTTCGTCTCGACCGGGATCAGGCCCGGCTACTACAGCGACGACCACGAGGACGCGCTCATCATGTGGAAGGACTGGGAGGGGGAGACGGCGTGACCGCCTCCGGCCCCACCGCGCCCGACCTGGCCGGCGCATCCGCCGCCCGCCCGCTGCTCTGCATCGAGACCTCTTGCGACGACACCAGCGCCGCCGTGGTCGCGGGCCGCGAGGTGCTGTCGTCGATCGTCTCCTCCCAGAACGAGCTGCACGCGCAGTTCGGCGGCGTCGTGCCCGAGGTCGCCTCGCGCCGCCACACCGAGCTCGTCAACGACGTGGTCGCCGAAGCGATGAGCGCCGCCCGCGTGGGCTGGGACGACCTCGGCGGCGTGGCGACGACGCAGGGGCCGGGCCTGATCGGCGCCCTGCTCGTGGGCCTGGCGGCGGCCAAGGCGATCGCCTACCGCCGCCGCCTGCCGCTCATCCCCGTGAATCACATCCAGGGGCACATCGCCGCCAACTACGCCCTCGGCGTCGAAGCACCCTTCGTCTGCCTCGTTGCCAGCGGCGGGCACACGCTGCTGGCCGTCGTCGAGGAGGGCGTCGCGTATCGAGTCGCGGCGCGCACCATGGACGACGCTGCCGGCGAGGCGTTCGACAAGGGCGCCCGGCTCCTGGGGCTCGGGTATCCCGGCGGCAGAGAGCTCGACCAGCTCGCCGTGCGCGGCGACCCGCGCTACGTGCGCTTCCCGCGCGCCGTCCCGCGCAGCCGCGACTTCAGCTTCAGCGGCCTCAAGACGGCGCTGCTCTACGACCTGCGCGGCCGCGACGACGCCGAGGTCGAGGGGCACCGCGCCGACATCGCCGCCTCCTACCAGGCGGCGATCGTCGGTCAGCTCGTGGAGAAGACCGTGGCCTGCGCCGCCGGGGATGGCCTGCGCCGCGTGGCCATCGCCGGCGGCGTCGCCGCCAACTCGGCGCTGCGCGCGGCGTTGGCGGCGCGCTGCACGGCCGACGGCCTGCAGCTCTCGCTGCCGCCGCTGAGCCTCTGCACCGACAACGCCGGCATGATCGGCCTCGCGGCCGCGTTCCTGCCGGCGCTGCCGTGGCCGGAGTACCTCGGCCTCGACGCCTTCGCCAGTGACGCCGAGGCCAAAGCGGCGCGGCCCGCCGTGCGGCGGCCGCGCCCCTCGCGCTGACGTCGCCCGGTGTGACGCCGGCTTCCTCCGGTCCGCCGCCGGTCGCCGTCCGGTCGCGCCGCGGCCGAGCCCGCTGGTACACTCGGGGCCATGGTCCGCAAGCCCCAGCCCGTCTTCCCCGGCGAAGCGCCCGACGAGATCCCGCGCCTCGCGGCGGAGTTCTTCGTCGAGTGCCTCGAGGCCGAGGGCGCCGAGTACGTCTTCGGCATCCCCGGCGAGGAGACGCTGGACCTCAACGAGGCGCTGGACCACTCCCAGAAGATCACGTTCGTGCCGGTGCGCCACGAGCAAGGCGCCGCCTTCATGGCCGACGCCTACGGGCGCCTCACCGGCAAGGCCGGGGTGTGCCTCGCGACGCTCGGCCCCGGCGCCACCAACCTGGCGACCGGCATCGGCGACGCCACGCTCGACAAGGCACCTCTGGTGGCGCTGACCGGGCAGATCCCCCTCGCCGGCATGCACAAGGAGACGCACCAGTTCATCGACACCGTCGACATGCTGCGTCCCATGACCAAGTGGAACACGCGCGTGCACGACCCACGCATGATCAGCGAGGCGGTGCGCAAGGCCTTCTCCACCGCGGTGGCCGAGAAGCCCGGCGCGACCCACCTCGAGCTCCCCGAAGACGTGATGGCGCGGCGCATCGTCGGCCGCCCGCTGCCGCGTGCGCCGCACCCGATGGTGGAGGCAGACCCGGTCAGCCTGATGC
>CAIWHY010000235.1 GCA_903912585.1 uncultured Thermoleophilia bacterium
AGCGGCGGGCGGCATCGGCGCCGCGGTCTCGCGGCGCTTCGCGGCCGCCGGCGCCACGCTGGTCCTCGGCGACCTCAACGCGGTCGCGCTCGAGGAGCTCGCCGGCGAGCTCGCCGCCCTCACCACCGTGCTCGCGCAGACCTGCGACGTGAGCGTGCCCAGCGAGTGCGCGAACCTCATGACCGCCGCCGCGGAAGAGACCGGCCGCCTCGACGTGCTCGTCAACACGGCCGGCGTGTGGACCGAGGGCCCCAGCGAAAGCACCACCGAGGCTGAGTGGGACAAGGCCATCGGCGTGAACCTCAAAGGCACCTTCTTCTGCTGCCGCCACGCCATCCCGCACCTCAAGAAGACAGAGGGCTGCATCATCAATCTGAGCTCGGACGCGGGCGTGGTCGGCACGCCGGAGACGGCGGTGTACACCGCCTCCAAGGGCGGCGTGAGCCTGCTCACCAAGTCGCTGGCGCGCGAGCTCGCGCCCTACCTCGTGCGCTGCGTCGCCGTCTGCCCGGCGGACGTGATGACGCCGATGCTCGAGGGGCAGGCGCGTGACTTCGGCGGCGGCGACCCCGAGGGCTACTTCAAGCGCCTGCTCGCCAGCTACCCGCAGGGCGCCAAGGCCCGCTTCATCACGCCGGAGCAGGTCGCCGAGCTCGTCTTCTACCTGGCGAGCCCGGCGGCGGCGCCGATCACGGGCGCGCTCGTCAGCATCGACTACGGCACCTCCGCGGGCTACGGCTACGAATGAGCGGACTGCGCCGGCTCACGGCGACCAGTCTGCTCCTGATCCTCTTCGCGGCGGGCGGCCTCCTCGGCGCCGCTGGGCCGGCCGCGGCGCGGAGCCTGACGTTCCACCACAACGACGACTGGCTGCACCTCTGGGCGGTGCTCGACCAGTTCCGGGCGCAGCCGCCCAAGGTCCCGGTCGTCTACCTGCTGGGCGGCTCGGCGGCCCGTGAGTGCACCACCCTGGACGGGCCGTGGAGCGGCCAGGTCTCGCGGCTCGCCGGCCGCAAGATCCGCGCCGTCAACCTCGGGGCCGCCGGGCAGAGCTTCCGGCATGACCTCGCGATCGTCGACAAGATGCCCGGCCAGGTGCCGGCGATCGTGCTCATCGGCATCAATCTCGGGCGCTACGCCACGCCGCCGCCGGCGCATGCCTCCGCGGCGGCGGACCTGCCCCTCGGCTCGATCCTCACGACGTACACCCAGCACCGCTTCGTCGCCGGAGACGTGCTCGGCGACGCCGCCAAGCGGACCCTGCTCAGGGACTGGCTGCTCGCGCGCTACGCGGCCTTCAAATCGCACTATGCCTACGACGTTCACCAGCTCGACCTGCTCATCGCCGAGTGCCAGCGGCTCGGCCTGCACCCCGAGCTCGTGAACATGCCGTTCAACGACGCCATCGTGAGGCCCGCGCTCGACGCGCCGCGCGCGAAGTACGCCAAGGGCTGCCGCGCGCTCGCCGCCAAGTACCACATCCGCTACTTCGACTTCGTCGGCCAGGTCGGCCTCGTGAGCGGCGACTTCGTCGACCTCTGGCACTGCGCCCCATCCGGCCGCGTCAAGTTCCAGGCGCGCCTCTCGCGCGTCATCCACACGCTCGTCGATCAGTACGGCCTGGGGAAGGGCTGAAGCCAGCCCCAGGCCGGGCATCCCGGCAGTCACGTCCGTCGCCCAGCGCGAAAGGAGCTCGACACCACACATGGCAGGCAAACCGTTCATACACCCCTACATCCCGAACTCGGTGCCTGAGACCAAGCAGGCCATGCTCGACGAGCTCGGGCTCAGCAGTGTCGAGGAGATCTTCGCCGAGATCCCCGACCGGCTCCGTTTCAAAGGGGAGCTCGACATCCCGCCGGCGATCCTCTCCGAGCGCGCCCTGCGCAAGCACGTGCAGGGGCTGCTCGATAGGAATGCCTCCTCGGTCGACTACCTCAACTTCTGCGGCGCCGGCTGCTGGCAGCACCACGTGCCGGCAGTCGTCGACGAGGTCATCAACCGCGCCGAGTTCGTCTCCGCCTACTGCGGCGGCGACTACTCGGACCTCGGCAAGTACCTGTCGCGCTTCGAGTTCAACAGCATGCTCGGTGAGCTGCTCGATCTCGACGGCGTCGCCAACCCGATCTACGACTGGGGCGACGTTGCCGGGCGCGCGTTCCGCATGGCCCGGCGCCTCACCGGCCGCGACAAGGTGCTCGTGCCGGCGCACATGAGCCCGATGCGCCTCATGGAGGCGCGCACGCTCTGCCAGCCGGAGTCGATGCCGACGAGCACCAAGATCCGCTTCTACGAGTGGGACCGCGAGACCGGCATGGTCGACCTCTCCGACCTCGAGGCGAAGCTCGACGACTCGATCGCCGCCGTGTACTGGGAGAGCCCCGGCTACCTCGGCACCATCGAGGCCAACGGCGCCGAGATCGTGAAGCTGGCGCACGCGGTCGGCGCCCTGGCGATCAACGGCGTCGACCCGATCACGCTCGGCGTGCTGGCGCCGCCCGGCGCCATCGGCGCCGACATCGCCTGCGGCGACATCCAGGCGCTCGGCATGCACATGCACGCCGGCGGCGGCTGCTCCGGGTTCATCGCCTTCAAGGACGACGACCCGAAGTTCGCCCAGGAGTGCCCGCTCGAGCTCTACACGGTGCTCGAGACCGCCACGCCCGGCCAGTACGCCGTGGCCGAGGCCATGGCCGAGCGCACCAGCTACGGTGCCCGCGACCAGGGCAAGGACTGGGTCGGCACGGCTTCCGGGCTGTGGACGATCGCCGCGGCCGTCTACATGGCCGTCATGGGTCCGCAGGGCTTCAAGGAGCTCGGCGAGACCTGCATCGCGCGCTCGCACTACGCCGCCAAGAAGCTCGGCGAACTGGCGGGCGTGGAGATCAAGCTCTCGCCGAGCTTCTTCAAGGAGTTTGTGGTCGACTTCGGCGGCACCGGCAAGAGCGTGGCCGAGATCAACAAGAAGCTGCTCGGCCACGAGATCTTCGGCGGCAAGGACCTCTCGGCTGAGTTCCCCGAGCTCGGCCAGAGCGCGCTCTACTGCGTCACCGAGTACTACGACCAGGCCGACATCG
>CAIWHY010000236.1 GCA_903912585.1 uncultured Thermoleophilia bacterium
CATCGGCGGCGCCATCGCCCTGATCATCACCTACGCGGTCATCAAGCGCGCCTCGGCGGCCATCGTAGGCAGCCTCCACCTCGGCAGCGTGAACGCGGTCGTCAAGAATGTCGTCACCGCGTCGCTCGGCCCGCTGGCCACCATCACCATCTGGATCGTCGTGATCGGTGTGGTCGTGGCTGTGGTCGCGTGGCTCGTAGGGCGCAAGGACGTCCAGACGGTCATCGTGAACACGGGCAAGAAGGTCGTCGAGGTCCAGGGCTCGGCGCTCGGCTCCTCGTCGGGCTCGGTCCGCTGGACGGCCAGGCACATCCAGCTCCTGCGCGTGATCGGCCTCATCGTCGGGCTCATCCTGCTCGTGATCGCCGCCTCGTCGTCGTGGCTCGCCATCGCCTTCGCCCTGCTGCTCACCCTGCTGTACGAGGGCCTGCTGAGCCTGCTTGTGGGCGAGTGGCCCTTCCGTCATGAGGAGGCCGGGACGACCGGGGCGGACGCCGGGACGCCGGCCGCCTGAGCACGGCCGCCTGACAAGACCACCCGCGACGGGGCGGGGCCGCTGCGCGGCCCCGCCCCGTCGGCCGTATGTGAAGAGTTGCGAAGCCGAGGCTCTCTCCGCCCCGGAGGCCGTTAGCCGGCGGCCGCGCGTGGGAACTTGCACAAGCAACAAGCAAAGCAGTCAACGCGGCGCCGCGCGCCGCGCGAGGAGGAACCAGTCATGTTCGCCGCCGACCGCCGCACCAAGATACTCACTCTCGGGGCGATGTGTTTCGCCCTCTTCATGGCCATGCTCGACAACACCGTCGTCAACGTGGCACTGCCCACGATCCAGGGCCACTTCGGCTCCGGCGTGTCGGGGCTGCAGTGGGTGATCGACGGGTACACGCTCGTCTTCGCCGCGTTCATGCTCACCGGCGGCACGCTCGGCGACCTTTACGGACGCAAGCGCGTCTTCCTCATCGGCCTGACCATCTTCACGGCCGGGTCGCTGCTGGCGGCGCTGGCGCCATCGCTCAACATCCTCATCGCCGGCCGGGCCGTCCAGGGCCTCGGCGCCGCAGCGCTGCTGCCGGGCACGCTGTCGATCCTCACGCAGACGTTCCCCGACCCCAAGGAGCGCGCCCAGGCGATCGGCATCTGGGCCGGCGTGAGCGGCATGGCGCTGGCGCTCGGGCCGATCGTGGGCGGCGCGCTGGTCGACAGCCTCGGCTGGCAGAGCGTGTTCTTCCTCAACATCCCGATCGGCATCGTCGCGTTCATCGTCGCGTCCCGCGTGGTCAGGGAATCCAAGAACCCGGAGGGGCGGCATCTCGACCTGGCCGGCCAGGTCCTCGCCGTCGTCGGCCTGGGCACGCTGACCTACGCGCTCATCGAGGCCAACAACCTCGGCTGGACGTCGCCGACGATCATCGGCCTCTTCGCGACGGCGGCGATCGCGACCGGTCTGTTCATCTGGGTCGAACTGCACAGCAGCAGCCCGATGCTCGACCTCAGCTTCTTCAAGAACCGCACCTTCGCGGCCGCGGCCACGGTCGCCGGGCTCGTGAGCTTCGGCATGTTCGGCGTGTTCTTCTTCCTCACGCTGTTCCTGCAGAACGTGGAGGGCTACTCCGCCTTCCAGGCGGGCCTGCGCTCTCTGCCGATGACCGCCGCCATCATCGTCATGGCGCCCACGGCCGGCTGGCTCGCCGGCCGGATCGGGCCACGCATCCCCATGGCCGTCGGCCTCGCCATCGTCGGCGTCGGCATGCTGCTGATGGAGCGCATCACGCCCGGTATGCCGTACAGTCAGCTTTGGTGGAACCTCACGCTGCTCGGCGTCGGCATGGGCCTGGTGATGACGCCGATGACGGCGGCCGTCATGGGCGCCGTCCCGCGCGCCCGGGCGGGGATGGCCTCGGCCACCTCCAACGCGAGCCGCGAGGTCGGCGGCGTGTTCGGCATCGCCCTGCTCGGCGCCATCGTCACGCACTGGTTCGCCAAGGACCTCAGGAGCGCGCTGGCGGCGTTCCCGCTGCCGGCGGCCGTCAAGGAGAAGATCGTGACGCTGGCCGGTCAAGGCGGCGGGACGGCCAAGGGCTCGCTGCCCACCGGCGTCGACCCGGTCGCCCTCCATCACGCCGTCGACAGCGCGTTCGTCTCCGGCATGCACGTCGCCTTCCTCGTGTCCGCGATCATCCTGCTGTCCGGCTCCGTCATCGCGGCGGTGTTCGTGCACCGCGGAGCGCTTGCGGAACAGCCGGAGTCGCGCCCGGCGCACGGGCCCGGTGAGGCCGGCGAGCTCGCCGGCGAGCTGGTCTGTGAGCCGGCGCCGTCGGGCGCCGGCCGCTGAAGACCGGCGCCGCGCGCCGGCGCGCGTCGGCAGATCCGCGCGTGTCGGCGCGGCCGCGCACGGGCAGGACTGAGCCATGAGCACCGCGATCTGGATAGTCGTCCTCGCGGCAATAGTGGTCGCGCTCGTGCTGCCGACGAGCCTGCGGCGGCGCAGGGACCGCCGCCGCCGCAGGCTCATCCAGGCGTTCGAGGCCGCGCGCGGCTCGCGCGTCATCACCATGATCCACCGGCAGGAGAGCATGGCGCTCCTCGGCATCCCGTTCGGCCGTTTCATCGACATCGAAGACTCGGAGCAGCTGCTGCGCGCGATCCGGCTGACGCCGGCGGGCATGCCCATCGACCTCGTGCTGCACACGCCCGGCGGCCTGGTGCTCGCCTCGGACCAGATCGCGCACGCGCTCAAGCGTCATCCCGGCAGGGTGACGGTGTTCGTGCCGCACTATGCGATGTCGGGCGGCACGCTCATCGCGCTCGCCGCCGACGAGATCGTGATGGACGCCGACGCCGTGCTGGGCCCCGTGGCCCGCAGCTCGGCAGCCCGCTCCGCGGCGCCTGGCCGGCGGCGAGCATCCTGGCGGCTCTCGAGCACGAGAACCCCAACCGCTCGGACGAGACGCTGATCCTCGGCGACATCTCGCGCAAGGCCATCGCGCAGGTGCACGACACGGTCGCCGAACTGCTGGCGGACCGCGGGACGGAGGAGGCCGAGCGGCTGGCGACGATGCTCAGCGAGGGCCGCTGGACGCACGACTACCCCATCCGTCTGGACGAGGCGCGCGCGCTCGGCCTGCCGGTGAGCGCCGAGGTGCCGGAGAGCGTCTACAGCCTCATGAGCCTGTTCCCGCGGCGCGCGCAGCGCCGGCCCTCCGTGGAGTTCGTCCCGGTGCCGTACAAAGAGCCCGGCACCGGCTCAAGGGAGTAGGCCGGAAGCGAATGGCGCGCCTGCGGCCGCGTCACGCGGCGGGCGCGCCGCCCGCCGTCGCCCGCGCGTCCAGCCAGGCGGCGAGGTCGGCGAAGACCTCCGCACGGCCGACTTCGTTGAAGAGCTCGTGGTAGTAGCCCTCGTAGCAGCGCAGCGTCTTGTCGTCCGAGGCGGCGGCGGCGAAGAGCTCGCGGCTCGCCGCCGGATCGGCGATCGTGTCCGCACCCGCATACATGACGAGCAGGGGCAGCGCCAGGCGACCGGCCGCCCAGAGGGTTGCGCCCTGCGCGGCCAGGGCCTCGGCGGCCCAACGCGCCGTGGCAACGTGGTGGTTCAGCGGGTCGCTCGCGTAGGCGGCCACCACCTCGGGCTCGTGGGAGAGCTCCTCCGCGGGGATCGAGTTGCCGATGTCGCGTGTCGGCGCGACGCGGGAAAGGACCTTGGCCGCTGCCCGTTTGGCGCCGCCGATCGGCAGCTTCAGGCGCAGGAACGGCGACGAGAGGATGAGGCCGGCCAGGCCCTCCGGCCGCTCTTCCGCGTACGCCGTCGCGATCAGCCCGCCGAGGCTGTGACCGAGCAGGTACAGCGGCAGGCCGGGCTGCTCGGCTGCGACCGCGTCCACGAACAGCCCGGCGTCGTCGACGTAGTCCGCGAAGCGCTCCACGTGGCCACGGACCCCGGGCGAGCGCCCGTGGCCGCGCAGGTCGAACGCGTGGACCGCGTAGCCCAGCGGGACCATGGCGTCCACCAGGTAGCGATAGCGGCCGCCGTGCTCGCCGTACCCGTGGACCACGGCGAGCGCGGCGGCCGGCTCGCCGTCCGGCAGCCAGGAGCAGCGGTGAAGCTCGAGGCCGCCGGCCGCCAGGCTGCCGGTCTGTTCCTTCATGCCACTCGCTCCTTCATCGTGCACTCGCCCCCTCCGCAACACCGTTCCGGCGGCGCCGCATCGTGGGCGCCGCGCGGCGCCATCGTCACAGCGTCAGCGCCGCGCGCACGGCGTGCGAGATCGCGGCGAGGCCGCCGGCGAGCTCGTCCGGCAGTGGCCACCCGTAGCCCACGCGCATGTGGCGCCGCGACTGCTCGAACCAGTGGCCGGGCCCCACGTAGGCGCCGTGCACGTCGTTGAGCACGCGGTAGAACTCGTCCACGTCCACCGGCACGTCCGGCTTGATGCGCGGGAAGCACACCACGCCGCCCTGCGGCTCGACCCACTCCATCAGCTCCTCGCCGGCGATCCAGTCGGCCACGGCGCGACGCTGCTGCGCGATGAAGCCTTTGATCTCCGGCAGCCACACGTCGCGCTGGGCGAAGGCCCGAGCCGCGATCTCCTCGTCCACGACGCTGCCGCAGATGCCGATCTGCTCCTTGGCGGCGAGGAACGTCCCCATGAGCTCGCGGTCGCGGCACACGAGCCAGCCGGTGCGGATGCCGGGGATGCCGTAGGTCTTGGAGAGCGAGCTGACGCTCACGGCACGCTCGCTGAGCGTAGCCGCCACCGGCAGCAGCGCCCCGGCCGCCATCTCGCGGTAGGTCTCGTCGACGAGCAGGCGGCACCCGGCCGCTTCGACCCGGCCGACGATGCTGCGCAGGTCGGCCTCCGCCATCGTCACCCCGGTGGGGTTGTGCGGCAGGGTGATGCTCACGTACTTCGTCGCCGGCGTGACCAGCGCCATGAGCTTGTCCGGGTCGATGCGCCAGCTCTCCTCGAAGGTGAGGTCGAGGAAGCTGATGTCGGCCTCGATGGCGCGCGGCGTCTCGATGTTGGTGGCGTAGTTGGGGCGCACGACGACGAGGTGATCGCCCTTGTCGAGCAGCGACGTGGCGATGATGAACAGAGCCTGGGCGGCGCCCGCCGTCACGAGGACGTCGTCGACCGTGACCCCGGCGCCGCTCTGCGCCGCAAGCTGCTCGCGGAACCCCGGATGGCCGGCATGGTCGCCGTAGAACAGCAGCATGTCGGCCACCTCGATCCCGAGGTCGCGAAGCGACCGGTCGCGCACGGAGCTCTCGGTGAGGTTGTAGCGGATCTTGTCGTAGCCCAGCTGCTCGGGCGATTCCTCTTCGATCGGCATGCGACGGTACTTCACTGCCGCTGACCTCCATGGCGCGATTGGACAGGCTCCCCGCAAGCGTACATCGGCCCGGCACGGGGGGCGAGGCGCGGTGCAGGCCGCCCGGAAGACGAGGGTGCGGAGGCCCCCAGAGGACGAGGAGGCGGAGGCCGTGCTACAGTCCCCTGAGACCTCGGAGGAGCCTGCATGGACAAGAGTCAACGCCGCCGTTTATCGCTTTCACGTCGCCGCGTCGCGCTGCCGCGTCGCCTGGCGGGCGCCGCACGGCTCGCGCCGCTCGCCGCCTTCGTCCTCGTCGTCGCAGCCGTCCTCGGCGCCTGCTCGTCGCCGGCCACCTCGAGCACGGTCTCGGCACTGAGCGCCCCGGCGAGCGTCGGCGCGAGCGGTTCGCCGGCGGCCCAGGGCAAGGCCGCCGCCGGCGTCAACGACTGGACGCACGTGCTCCAGGTGCTCGCGATGCTCGACCGGGCGACTCCCAAGGACCCCGTCGTGGTGTTGCTCGGCGGGTCGGCGGCGCGCGAGAGCACGATAAGCGACGCCTCGTGGGCCGCACAGATCGCCAAGCAGGGTGGTCCGGCCGTCGGCGCCTTCAACCTCGGCTCCCGCAACCGCACGCTGGCGCAGGACGTCGAGATCGTCAAGCACCTCCCGGCCGGCACGCTGGTGTTCATCGGCATCAACATCGGCCGCTTCACCGAGCCGCCATCGTCACCCCAGATCGTCCTCCCCACCAGCCCGGCACTCTCGCCGTACAAGCAGCACCAGTACAGCGCGAGCAACCGCCTGAGCGACGCCCAGAAGAAGCTCATGCTCAAACAGTGGCTCGCCACCCGCTACCCGGAGTTCAAGAAACACTTCAAGCTCAACGCGGCGCTGCTGACGACGCTCGTCAAGACCTGTCAGGCACGCGGCCTGCGCCCCGTCCTGCTCGACCTGCCGCGCAACACGGAAATCATCGGCAAGGCGCTGAACAAGCCGGTGAGCCGCATGACCGCCACCTGCAAATCGGTGGCGGTGGCGGAGAACGTCCCCTGGGTGAGCTTCGTCGCCCAGGCGCACGTGCCCAACGCCGGCTTCTACGACCTCTGGCACTTGGTCATGCCCGGGCGCGCGACGTGGCAGGCGCTCCTCAGTGCCAAGACCGCCGAGTTGCTCAAGAGCTACCCCGGAGCTTGAGCGGATGAGGCGCAGGGCGCGACAGGCGGGGCGGCTTCTCGCCCTCCTCGCCGTGCTCGCG
>CAIWHY010000237.1 GCA_903912585.1 uncultured Thermoleophilia bacterium
GGCCAGCGCCGCCTCGACCTCGGGCACCGTCGCCGGCTGGAAGACCAGGTCCGGGAGCGCGTTGCTGAGGAGGCGCGTGAACAGGGCGCCGAGGTACACGTTCTGGTCGCGGTCGGCTTCGCCGCGCAGCACGTCGTCGGTGACGATGCGCGCGGCGAGCGTGAGGGTGTGCCGGGAGGAGCGGCCCGGGAGGTCCGCGAGGCGCGCGAGGAGCTGCGCCGCGAGCTCGCGACTGCGTCGCGGCGCGGTGCGCGCGCCCGGCGCCTCGGGCCCGAGCAGTGCGTGCAGGTCGGCGACGCCCTCGGGGGCGGGGTCAGAACCGGTCGGAAAAGACGACCGCGGAGCGGCCGCGAGAGTCGAGCCTGGCGAGCCGGCCGTCATGCGGCCGCGCGGCAATGCCGCAGCCCGTCGATCGCTGAACGCACCGTGGTCTCCTCATCGTCTGCGTCCGTCATCAACAGCGAGGACCGGCAGGTGCGCCGGCCCGCGTCAAGTCAACAAGGCGCGGCAGGCCCTGTCAATCCGGGACGGAGGCCGCGCTGGACCAATCGCTGCGGGCGGCCGGGACGGAACGCTCAGGGCCCGCTTCGGCTCGGGTGGGACCCGTGGCGGCTCACAGCGGGATGTCGGCGGCGCAGGCAGGCAGTTCGCAGTCGAGGCGGCCGTCGCGCAGCACGATGGTGCGATCGAAATACCGGCGGATCTCCGGATTGTGCGTGACCATGACGATGGTGATGCCCTCGCGGTTGAGCGTCGCGAAGAGGTCCATGATCTCGACCGTCGTCTCGCTGTCGAGGGCGCCGGTGGGCTCGTCGGCGAGGATGAGCGGCGGCTCGTTGACGAGCGCGCGTGCGATCGCCACGCGTTCCTGCTCGCCGCCCGAGAGCTTGCCGGGCAGGTGCCCGGCGCGGGCGGAAAGGCCCACGCGCTCGAGCACGCCGAGCGCCCGCCGGCGCTTCTCGGCGCCCGGCATGCGCTTGACGGCCAGCGGCAGCATCACGTTCTCAAGCGCCGTCAGGTACGGCACCAGGTTGAACGACTGGAACACGAAGCCGAGGTACTCACGGCGGAAGTCGGCCAGCCGCTCGCCGGGCAGCGCGTAGAGGTCGATGCCGTCGACGCTCACACTGCCGCCGCTCGGATGCGTGAGGCCGCCGAGCATGGCGAGGAAGGTGCTCTTGCCGGAGCCGGACTGGCCCATCACGCCGAGGAAGGTGCCCTCGGCGACCGTGAGATCCAGGCCGCGCAGCGCCTGTATCGGGGCGCCGTCGCCGCTGAACGTCTTCTCGAGCCCGCGCACGTCGATGAAGCGCGTGGCGCGCGCGGCCTCGGCGACGGAGGCGCCGTACGGGGCCGGCGCCGGGGCGTCCGTCTGCTCTTCTTCTCGTTCGTTCACTCGTGTGCTCACTCGTCCTCCCACGGACGCGGCGCGCGCGGGCTAGAGTGCACGCAGCGCCTCGGTCGGGTCCATCTTGCCCGCGCGGAGCGCGGGGTAGAGCGATGCCGCCGCGCCGATGCCGACGGCGAGCGCGATCGCGGCCGGCGCCAGCAGCGGCATCCAGACGACGCCGGCCCCGCGCGCCACGAACGGCAGGACCGCGTACGTCGTGCCCATCCCGGCGACGTAGCCCAGCACCCCGGCGAGTACGCTCGCCACCAGGGCCTCGAACAGGATCAGGCGCGTGATGTGCACGCGGCGGAAGCCGATGGCGCGAAACACGCCGATCTCGTGCGTGCGCTCGCTCACCGCACCCATCATGGTCACGAACACGACCAGCGCCTCGATGGCGATGACGACGCCGACGATGGCGTAGCTGAAGGCGCGGAACTGGCTCACGGCGTGCATGCGGCTCTGGACCGCCTCCTGCATGCTCGTGAC
Source organism: uncultured Thermoleophilia bacterium (assembly GCA_903912585.1). GTDB lineage: Bacteria > Actinomycetota > Thermoleophilia > UBA2241 > UBA2241 > CAIXSE01. Next base: position 1,880 of record CAIWHY010000237.1, read on the forward strand.
CCTGGCGGCCGGCAGCGCCGCCTGCAACTGCCGGGCGATCTGATCCACAGGAGTGGCGCCGTAGAGCGCGGCGACCTCGATGAGCGTGAGCTGGCCCGGCTTGTGGAGGATCTGCTGCACCGCGCCAAGGTCGGCGATCAGGAGGCCGTCGTCCTGCGAGCCGGTGGGCTGCAGCACGCCGGTCACGGTGAAGCGCCGGCCGCCGATGCGCACGTAGTCGCCCATCGTGAGCCCCAGGGTGCGGGCCGCGGAGGAGCCGGCGATGAGCTCGTGCGCGTTGGCCGGCGGCCGGCCGGTGTCCACCGACCACCAGCGCTTGAGCTTGAACTGGACCGCGGGGTCGACGCCCATGAGCAGCGTGCGCTTGCCCTTCACGAGCACCGGCCCGACGAGTTCCGGCGCGACCGCCGAGAGGCTGGCGCGCGCCGGTATGTCCTCGACGCGCTCGAGATCGGACTGACGCACCACGTTCTGACCCACCGACAGGCCGCCGACGGAGATGCCGCCGTAGGAGAGCGAGACGTCCCTGGTCCGCGGGGTGACGATGATGTTGGCGCCGTAGCTCTGCAGGTTGGCCTTGGTCTGGCCGGTCATCGCCTGCGTGAGCGAGATGAGCGCCACCACGGTGCCGACGCCGATCAGCAGGCCGGCGACCAGGAAGGCGGCGCGGCCCTTGCGGCGGCGCAGGTCGTTGAGGGCGATGGTGCGGAGCCTCATGCGGCGCCTCGTCTCACAGCGCGCGCAGGGCGACGGTCGGATCGAGGCGGCTGGCGTGCAGCGCCGGGTACAGGCTGGCGAGCGAGCCGATGACGACGGCGAGCCCGACGGCCGCGCCGGCGAGCGCCGGCGTCCAGCTCACGCTCACGCCGGCGGCGGCCAGGAACGGCAGCAACGCGTAGCTCAATCCCATGCCGGCGAGGTAGCCGAGCACGCCGGCGAGCAGGCTCGCCAGCACCGCCTCGATGAGGATCAGGCCGGTCACGTGACTGCGGCGGAAGCCGAGGGCGCGGAACACGCCGATCTCGCGCGTGCGGGCGTTGACCGAGCCCATCATCGTGACGAACACGACCAGGGCCTCGATGCCGACGATGACGCCGGCGACGATGTAGCTGAAGGTGCGGAACTGGTCGATGGCGTGCATGCGGTTCTTGACCTTCTCCTGCAGGGCGACGACGCGCGTGCCGGGCAGGATGGAGCCGAGCTGAGCGACGATCTTGCCCACCGGGCAGTTGCTGCACAGCGCCGCGACCTCGACCATCGAGACCTTGCCCGGCTTGTGGAGGATGGACTGCGCCGCCGCGAGGTCGATGATCAGCAGGTTATCGTCCTGCGACCCGGTGCGGCGCAGGATGCCCGAGACGGTGAACGGCCGGCCGCTCACCGTGATGCTGTCGCCCTTCGTGAGGTGCAGGGTGGCGGCCGCCGCGGAGCCGGCCACGAGCTCGTGGCCGTTGGCCGGCGGCCGCCCGTCCACCCTCCACCACTGCTTGAGCTTGAACTCCTCGGCCGGCCGCACGCCCATGAGGATCGCCTCGTTGCCGTTCACGCGAGCGACGCCCAGCAGCTCGGGCGCCACCACGGCGATGTTCCTGCGATTGGGGATCGTGGCGATGCGCGTCAGGTCCGCCTGGCGGATGTCGGGCGCGCCCGTGGACACGCCGCCGACGCGCACGCCGCCGTACGAGAGCGCGAGGCCGTCGGTCTGCGGCGCCACC
>CAIWHY010000238.1 GCA_903912585.1 uncultured Thermoleophilia bacterium
CCGATCTAAAGTGAGCTCTGGCGCGGCGCGGTGGCGATCGGCCTCCGGCAGGATGCCGATAGTGACGCCGCCTCGACTCTGGACGCCGCGCGCCACGGCGGCCATGACGCCGTCGCAGCCGCCGCAGACCACGACGCATCCACGTTCGGCGAGCAGTTCGCCGAGCCGCTCCGCCTTCGCGGCAAGCTCCCGCGAGGCGCTGCTGGCGCCGATCACGCTGACGTAGCGCGGCGGGGAGGAGGCGGTGTCGTTGCGCATTGGGCTTCTCTCAGTCAGCGCTGGCTTCAGGCGGAGCGCCGGCTCCGCGCTGGGAGTCGGCGGGAGACTCGGTGCCCGCTGTGGGTGTGGTGCCGACCGCGGGCGGCGCGAAGCGGCCGCGCCCGGCCTTGCGGTCTTCCGCTTCGCGCCCCAGGCAAGCCCACGGCTTGCGCCCGGGCGAACCGTAGAAGATGCGGAAGTCGGCGCGGTAGCCGCGGCTCTCGTAGAGCCGCGCGGCGCCGTCGTTGCCGGTGTCGACGCCGATCTCCACGTCCTCGACGCCACGCCGCTCGAGCTCGGCGTCCACCGCGTCGAGGAGCGCGGAGCCGACGCCGTTGCCGCGCTCTCCTTCCGCTACCACCAGATGCGCAAGCTCCGCGCGCGCGTCGCCGGTGTACCAGACCGGGTCGGGTCCGTCGATCGTCACAAACGCGTACCCGACGGGTACCTCACCCCGGCGCGCGACCAGCACGAAGCCGTCGCCTGCGAGGGCGTCCAGCATCACGGCGCGCTCGAGTGCCCAGGATTCCTCAGACGGCCGCACCGGGACGAGCGCGTCCGGAAGAGCGGCGACGTGGTCCATGAGCGCCTTCCACAGCGGGCCCACGTCCTCGATGCCCGCCGGGTCCAGCTTCGTGATCACGATCTCGTCGGTCATTGGGGCTTCCTGGGGCTCGAATCGGCCGGCAACGCGGATGCCGGAGCCTGCGAGATCGCATCCAGCAGTCCTACAGCTCCCGCCTTGCTCAGCGGCTCGTTGAGGTTACCGCACTTGGGGCTTTGCACGCAGCTTGGGCAGCCGTTTTCGCACGGGCACTCTGCGATGAGCGTACGCGCGTCGGCGGCGAGGCTCTCGAAGGCGTCGAAGCCGCGCTTCGCGAGGCCGATGCCCCCGGGGTAGCCGTCGTAGACGAAGATGCTCGCTGCGTCGGTCTGCCAGTGCCACGGAGTGCTGAGGCCGCCGATGTCCCAGCGGTCGCACATCGCGTACAGCGGGAGCAGCGCGATGAGGGCGTGCTCGGCGGCGTGGAGCGAGCCCGGGGTCGCCGACTCGTCGGTCCCGCCCGGGGCGACCGGCTGCGCCGGTGCGGCGGCGGAAGCGGCGGTCCCAGGCGGCGGGCCGGCCTTCGCAGGTGAGCCGGCTCTCGCGAGCGCGACCAGGGCCGCTTCGATCGTCTGCCCGGGGATCGCCAGCCAGAAGGCCTGCGTGGTGAACGTCTCCTCGGGCAGGTCGAGCGTCGTCGTATCGATGATGTGCTGGTCGGTGAGGTCGCGCTTCTGATAGGCGATGACCTGCTCCGTCACCTCTAGCTCGCCGAAGAAGAGCGTCGCGCCGGGCAGCGGGCGCATGCCTGCCTGCCCGGCGACCATGACGTTCTTGTCCGTCTTCACCTGCGTGTAGTAGTTGCCCCCGAAGTCCTCGACGAGGACGGTGCGGCCGTCGAGATCGAGGTGCTTGACGAGGTAGCTGCGGCCGAGATGAAGGTAGACGGCGCCGGGATGGGCGAAGCGGAAGACGCGCTCGCGCTCGACCGTCCCGATGATCTCGCCGCCGCGCGTCTCGACGATCACGAACTGCTCGTTGCTCGCCGTGCGCAGGCCGACTTCGGAGGCGGGCGAGTACGGCTTGCTCCAGACCAGGCCGTCGCCGCGCCGTCGCAGGCGGCCGGCCTGCTCGAGGCGCTCCGCGGCGAGCAGGCCCTCATCGCCGAAGTAGGCCGCGTCCGCCGGCGTGATCGGCCGCTCGTACGCCGCCGCCTCCAGGTGCCGGGCGGAGATGTGCGGGTTGTGCAAGTCGATGATCGCCTCCTCGACGCGGCGGCTCAGGAGGCGCTCCGGCTCGCGCATGAAGTACTGGTCGAGCGCGTCCTGGCCGGCCACCAGCACGGCCCAGCCGTGCCCGGCCCGGCCGGCCCGCCCCCAGCGCTGGCGCAGGCTCGTCACCGTCCCCGGGAAACCGGTGACGAGCGACACGTCCAGCGAGCCGACGTCGATGCCGAGCTCGAGCGCCTGGGTCGCGATGACGGCGTCGAGCTCGTGTTCGAACAGGCGGCGCTCGATGTCGCGGCGTTGCTCCGGCGTGTAGCCGGCGCGGTAGGGCTGTACGCGCGCCGCGGCGGCGCGGTCGCGGTCCTCGAGGCGGCGGCGGACGTGCCCGAACATCAGTTCCGCCGCCTTGCGCGTGGGTGCGAACGCGATCACGCGCGCTCCCGCCAGGACGCTCTCAGCCGTCACGTAGCTCGCTTCGGCGAGGGCGCTGCGCCGCTCGCCTCTGGCCGGGTCGACGAGCGGCGGATTCCAGAAGACGATGCTGCGCTCCGGGCGCGGCGCCTGGTCCTCGTCGACGGTCGCGAACGGCACGCCCACCAATCTCTCCGCGAATCCACCGGGATCAGCGATCGTCGCCGAAGTGAGCACGAACGCAGGGTCGCCGCCGTAGTGGGCGCAGAGGCGGCGCAGGCGGCGTACGACCTGGGCGACGTGGCTGCCGAAGACCCCGCGGTACACGTGCGCTTCGTCGAGCACGACGAAGCGGAGGTGGTGCAGGAACTCGGCCCAGCGCTCGTGGCTCGGGAGGATGCCGACGTGGAGCATGTCCGGGTTGGTGAGGAGAACGGTGGC
>CAIWHY010000239.1 GCA_903912585.1 uncultured Thermoleophilia bacterium
GGAGCTCGCCGGGCGCTGCAGGTACGCCGCGGCCGCCACCCCCGCGGCGCCACAGCCGGGCACGCCTCACCCCGCAGCAGCCCAGCCGGCCCCGTCCCACCCCGCCACGCCCCAGGAGGCGGTCGCGCGCGGCAAGTGACCGGCTGCGCGCTCGGAGAGTGACCGCCTGCGCGAAGGGAGTGACCGGCTGCGCGCCGGCCGGGGAGCGCCATACACGGTGATGACGACCTTCCCGCGGGCGCGACCTTCGTGCATGTACCTGATGGCCGCGGCGGCCTCGCCCAACGGATAGGTCCTGTCGATGATTGGCGTGACCTTGCCGGCCTCGATCAGGTTCTGCAGGATCAGGAGATCCTTCTGGTTCACCTTGGCCGACAGGCCCATCAGCTTCCGGCCGGCGAACAGCGACAGGGCGCTGGCGCGGGCCATTCGCTCCAGAAACCCGCCCGTCCATCGCCCGCCGCCTTCGCCGCCGACGATGACGAGCCGGCCTGCCGGCGTGAGGGCGCGGCGCATCGCCGTCAGCGGGCGATTGCCGGCGGTGTCGAGGATGACGTCGTAGCGGCGCTCTCCGTGCACGAAGTCCTCGCGCGCGTAGTCGATCACCTCGCTCGCGCCGATCGAGCGGACCAGGTCCGCTTTCGCGGCGCTGCAGACGCCGGTGACGTCCGCGCCGATCGCCGCGGCGAGTTGCACGGCGAAGGTCCCCACGCCGCCCCCGGCGCCGATCACCAGGACCTTCTGCCCCGGGCGAAGCCGCCCCTTGTCACGCAGGCCCTGCAGGGCCGTGCAGCCGGAGACGGGTACGGCCGCCGCCTGCTCGAAGCTGAGGTTCGCCGGCTTGGGCGCGCAGCGGCCGGCGCTGACGCAGGCGTACTCGGCGTAAGCGCCGAGATCCGCTCCGTAGACCTCGTCTCCTGGCTTGAATCCGGTCACGTCCTTGCCGACGGCCTCGACCGTGCCCGCGACGTCCATGCCTTTCACCGGCTCCTTGGGCCCGCGGAACCCCATGCCCAGACGGATCATGTAGGGCTCGCCCGCCATCAAGTGCCAGACGCCCGGGTCGACGCCGGCGGCGTGCACACGCACCAGAAGCTGGTCGTCGCCGGGCGTGGGTATGTCGATCTCCCTGAGTTCCAGGACGTCGGGGGACCCGTAGCCGTCCTGTACGATCGCCTTCACCGTCGTTCTCCGGTCAGCCGCGCGAGCGGTCGGGCAGCAGGAGCACGATGATGATCGTGATCAACGGGAAGAAGCACGCCAGGATGCCCCAGAGGAGCCCGCTGTGGCCCTTGCCGCGGGCGATGGTGATGGTGACGTAGATGAAGACGACCCAGAAGACGAAGAAGATCAGCCACCAGAAGAACGCCAGTGATGCCACGATCATGCCGACCATGTGTACCCTCCTTGACGGGCGACCGGCTGCCTCTCCGGCCGGCCGGTCGCGCTCTCTGCCCTCGGCCCCGGACGCTCTGTCGCGGAGCCTTTGCGGCGGGCGGGCGGCGGGACGATCGCCCCGCCCGCACCTGTCGCCAGCGGGAGCCTTCCCCATCGCGAGCCTCCTCATGCGGGCGCGCTACCGTTGGCTACGTCTACGCCGCCGATCAGGGCGGGCACGCCCAGGTGCTGATCGGCAGCAAGTCGCTCAAGGTCAAGTGAGCCTCCGTCGGGCATGCCGTTTCACCATGCGGCGCCACTGGATGTGGTCGTCGCTGCCGGCGGCGTGACGACGGTCACGATCGCCTTCGACAGCGGCATCCGCGAGATCCTCCACACCGGTGTGAGCCGCCTGAGCATCGTCTGGGCGGTCACTGTGAGGGCAATACGGCGCCAAACATTACTCAACACCTTATGTGTGCGCAGACGCTCGCTTGCGGGGTAGAACGACGTCACGTGAATCCGACTCAAGGGGAGCACCAATGCCCAGGAAGTACATCGCCGGTGTAGTAGCCGTCCTGATCCTCGTCCTCGCGGTTTGGCTCGTCCCGCTGGCGTTCGCGGCCAGCGGCAACAGCAGCACGCCCGCGCCCAAGGCCTCGACGAACTCGCAGACCGCTCCGTCCCAGGGGTCAAGCACTACGCACAAGTGCGACGGCAACGGCTCTGGCTCTGGCGGTACCAGCTCGAACAGCACGAGCTCCTACCAGGTCTACTGACCCAACGCCGGGCAGGCCCGGCGGACGAGGGGGGCGGCTTCACTCCAGGGGCCGCCCCCCTCAGCCATGTCTCCACATGAGTCTGGCGCGATGGCTGACGCTCCTTGCAGCAACAGATTCGGCCACCTCGACGATGGGAAGGCTCTACGGGTCCACAGAGGAGTTCTCATGACCAGATATCTCATCCAGGCTTCATACACCGCCGAAGGCGTACGGGGCCTGCTCAAGAACGGCTGCAGCGACCGGCGGGCAGCGGTCGCCAAGATGATCGAGGGTCTCGGCGGCGTCTCCGAATGCTTCTATTTCGCCTTCGGCGAGAACGACGTCTACGCCATCGCCCAGCTTCCCGACAACGCCACGGCCGCCGCGGTGAGCCTCGCGATCGCGGCATCGGGAGCGGTGACCGCGAACGTCGTCGTGCTGCTCACGCCGGAAGAGGTTGACGAAGCGGCCAGGAAGACCGTCGCCTACCGCGCCCCAGGCGCCTGACCCGCGGGAGAACGCGATCCGCAGTCAACGGCCGGCGGGCCCTCTGCA
>CAIWHY010000240.1 GCA_903912585.1 uncultured Thermoleophilia bacterium
ATCGCCTTCAACATCGCCGCGACGCGCGCCGCCTACGACCTCACGGCGATCTCCAAGACACCCTACGCGCTCAAGGGCGACCTCTCGGCCGCCGCGCTCAAGGTCAACGCCGTCACCGTGCGCAACATCCGCCTCTGGGACCCGCAGGTGCTGCTGAGCAGCTACAGCCAGCTGCAGGAGTTGCGACCCTACTACTCGTTCACGACCGTGAGCGTCGACCGCTACTCCGTGAACGGCGTCTACACGCAGACGATGCTGGCGCCGCGCGAGCTGCGCGTCTCCGGCCTGCCGTCGCAGGCCCAGACGTGGGTCAACCAGCACATCACCTACGCGCACGGGTACGGCGTCGCGGTCTCCGCGGTGAACCAGGTCGCCTCCGGCGGTTCTCCAGACTTCCTCGTGCAGGACGTCCCCGCCGTGTCGTCGGCGCCGGCGCTGACCGTCACGCAGCCGCAGATCTACTACGGCCTCCTCGGCACCGACTACGTGCTGGTCAAGACGAAGTACCCGACGTTCGACTATCCGGGGGCCAAAGGCGACGTGTACTCGACGTACACCGGCAGCGGCGGCATCCCGATCAGCCCGTTCCTCAACCGCCTCGCCTTCACGCTGCGCTACGGCGACATCCGCTTCTTCACCTCGTCGGCGATCACGGGCCCCAGCCGCGTCATCATCCTGGACAACATCCGGCAGCGGCTCGCGACAGCCGCGCCGTTCCTGAAGTTCGACTCGACCCCGTACATGGTCGTCGCCGGCGGGCGGCTGTATTGGATCGCCGATGCATACACGACCACCGGCCGCATCCCGTACTCGCAGCCGAACGGCAGCATCAACTACGTGCGCAACTCGGTGAAGGTGGTCGTCGACGCCTACAACGGGTCGATGCGCTTCTACGTGTTCGACCCGCAGGATCCGCTGATCCGCACCTACCAGCGGATCTTCCCCGGCGTCTTCCTGCCGGCGTCGGGGATGCCCTCCGCCCTCCACCAGCACGTGCGCTACCCCGAGGACTTCTTCCGCACCCAGGCCGAGATGTTCGCGACCTACCACGTCACCGACCCGGCGCTTCTGTACAACAAGGGCAACCAGTGGGAGATCCCCGGCAACCTCTCGATCAGCGGCCCGGCGCCGGCCAGCGCCTACTACATGATCATGCGCCTGCCCGGCCAGACGAAGGAGGAGTTCGTGCTCATCCTCCCGTACGTGCCCAATGCACGCTCCAACATGATCGCCTGGCTGGGCGCACAGTCGGACGCGCCCAACTACGGCCGGGCCGTGAGCTTCGAGTTCCCTTCGAGTCTCAACGTGTACGGACCGGCCCAGGTGGAGGCGGCGATCAACCAGGACCCGGTGATCTCCGCGCAGCGCACGCTGTGGGGACAGCAGGGCTCCACCGTCATCTTCGGCAACCTGCTCACCATCCCCATCGAGGATTCGCTGCTGTACGTGCAGCCGCTGTACCTGCAATCGTCGACGACGGCGCTGCCGCAGATCCAGCGCGTGATCGTCTTCTACCGCTCGCCGTCGTCGTCGCCCAACCTGCCTTCGGGGCAGCAGCAGAACGTGGTCATGGCGCCGACGCTGGGAGAAGCGCTGGCGACGATCTTCGGCGGCGCGCCGCCGCCTGGCACGCAGCCGCCCACGCCGGGCGGCACGACGGCGCCGGGCACGGCCACGGCCGCCGCCGCCGCACTCATCAAGCAGGCCAACGCGCAGTATGCCGCGGCGCAGGCCGCGCTGCGCGCCGGCGACCTCGCCACCTACGCCAGGCACATCCAGGCGCTGGGCAGGACGCTGGCGCAGCTCAAAGCGGCGCCCTGAGCCCGGCCCAGGTGCACGCGGACCGCAGAGGCGGTTGATCTCGATGAGCGTCGCGCTGTGGGGGGCCTGCGGACTGGAGCTGTGGCGCGAGTCGCGCTCGCGCCGGCCGGAGCTCAGTCCGGGAAGGTGAACCCGGCGGCGAACACCCGCTCGCAGGCCGCCGCCACGTCGGGATCGTAGAGCCGGCCCGCGTTGGTGCGCACCTCGTCGAGGGCCGCCTCGATCCCGAGAGCCGGCCTGTAGGGCCGGTGCGAGGACATCGCCTCGACCACGTCGGCGACCGCCAGCACGCGCGCTTCCAGGCGGATCTCGTCGCCCTTGAGCCCGTTGGGGTAGCCGGAGCCGTCGAGCCGCTCGTGGTGCTGCAGGATGATCTCCGCGGTGGGATAGCCGAAATCGATGGGCGCCAGGATGTCGAAGGCGACCTGCGGATGCAGCTTGATGAGCGAGAACTCCGCCGGCGACAGCGGGCCGGGCCGGGTGAGGATCTCCGCCGGCACGGCGATCTGCCCGATGTCGTGCATCCGCGCCGTCAGGTCGAGCGCGGCCAGAGCGTCGTCGTCGAGCCCCAGCTCGCCGGCGATCGCCACCACCAGGGCGGCGGAGCGGCGCTCGTGCCCGGCCGTGTACGGATCGCGGGACTCGACGAGCGAGCCCATGGCGGCCACCGTGCCGACGAGCGCCTGCTTGAGCCGCTCTTCCGCCGCCTTCTGGTCCGAGATGTCGGAGATCATGGCCAGCGAGCCGGCGACCTGGCCGTCACCATCCAGCTCCGGACGTGAGGCCACGCTCGCCCACAGTCCGCTCCCATCGGCGCAGCGGAGGCGGCGCTGGAACGAAATTGCCTCGCCGCGCCTCTGCCGCGCGATCTCCTCTTCGATGAAGGCGCCGTCCTCGCTCATCAGGATCCCCCGCACCGAGCGCCCAAGCAGGTCCACGACCCCGTAGCCGAGCATCTCGGCCAGCCGCTGGTTGTAGTAGGTGATCGTGAGGTCGGAGCCGATCGTCATGATGCCCTCGGCAGCGGTCTCGACGATGCGCCGGTAGCGCTCCTCGCTGGCGCGCAGAGCCGTTTCGACCTCGTCCTGCGCGCGGCGGCTTTCCGCGCGCTCGAGCACGCCGCGCACCGCGGCCGGCAGGCGCGCCGTCCGGTGCTTGAGCACGTAGTCGGAGGCGCCCAGCTTGAGCATCTCGACCGCGGTCTCCTCGCCGATGGTGCCGGCCACGCAGACCACCGGCGTCTGCGGGGCGGCCTCGAGGGCGATGCGCAGCGCCACCCGCGAGTCCCAGCCGGGCAGGCCGTGATCGAGGAAGATGACGTCGTAGTCCCTCGAGTCCAGCGCCGTCTTGAGGTCCGCCTCGCAGTCGACGCGTTCCATGCGCACGTCGTACCCCGCACGCTCGAGGCTCGCGGCTTCGAGCTCGGCGTCCGCGGGCGAGTCCTCGACGCACAGCAGGCGCAGCTTGGAACTCGACTCCTCAGTATCTCGTGACGCCTCGTCCATCGGATCCCCTCGCCGGCGACATGTCTCCTTGCGGCGCATGCCGACCGCCGGTGCCCTTCGGTCTCCGTCGATCACCTAATACCCGGATACTCGCCTTTTCGTACCTGTGCTGGAGATCCGGTCCCCGCACACGCCGGGAAAGAGGGCATGCGCGGGGGCCGGATAGAGGCCTCGAAGAGCCGTCTGTGGCGCGGCGACCGCGCCGCGTCAGCGCTACCTCAGAGGCTGTCCCCGAAGTCGGCGCGGAACTTGGCCACGAGCTTGTCCTGCCAGTCGCCGACCGGCGCCAGCCGGCCGTAGAAGAAGCGC
>CAIWHY010000241.1 GCA_903912585.1 uncultured Thermoleophilia bacterium
CCACGTCGCGTGCAGCGGATCGTGCGCAATCTGGTTGTCAACGCCGTGGAACACGCCGAGTCACAGCCGGTCGACGTGGTCGTGGCAGCAACCGACAGCACAGTCCTCGTCGCGGTGGCGTTCGCGGCCGCCATGGTCTTCGGGGTCGGAACGGCCGCGGCATTCCAGGGGACTCTCGAGGGCGGCTGGTACTGGCAGAACCCCCTCGTGCAGGGCAACGGGTTCAACGACGTCTCCGTGATCGGGAGCTCGGCCGTCGCGGTCGGCGACGCCGGGTCGGTCTTCACGTCGGCCGACCGCGGCACCAGCTGGACGCGCCGTCCGGTGTGGACGCCGAATAGTCCGATCTTGAAGAAGGTCGGTACGGTGCCGTTGCTGGCCGTCGACTTCGTCAACTCTTCTACCGGCTGGGCGGTCGGCTATCGCGCCATCAACTCGGCCAACGCGACCACCATCGTCACCAGCGCAATGCTCAAGACGACCGACGGCGGCGTAACTTGGGCGGCGCAGGACCTGCCCGACCCGCGCACCGTCGATCCGCTCCCCGTCCGCCGCTTCGCGCTCACCGACGTCAGCTTCGTCGACGAGAACGACGGTTGGGCGACCGCCAACTACTCGGTCACGGGCGGCCGCACGATCTGCGCGATCTTGCGCACGATCAATGGCGGCGCGTCGTGGCAGGTAGCCAATCAGTGGCAGAGTCCCATCAGCGCGCAGAAGGACGCGATCCAGTTGCTCTCGCAGGTCGACTTCGTGAACGCCACGACCGGTTGGGCGACCGGCTGGGGCTACGACGCCTCCAAGCCCCTCGGACACCAATGGGGCTACGTCGTGCTCAGCACGACCGATGGCGGCGCCACCTGGGCGATCAGCCAGTTCGGAGACGGCCAGGCCCGGATCAGCGCCATGGACTTCACCTCCGCTTCCGACGGCTGGCTGGCGACCGCGTCGCTCGCTGACTACGCGCCGGCGACGATCTGGCGGACCACCGACGGCGGCGCCACGTGGAGCGCCAAGACCACGAAGCAAGGCGCGACGATCACCGGCCTTGCCGCCTCTCCGTCCGGCGAGTGCTACGCGACCGGGCAGACGCAGAGCCTGTACGACTGGGAGGGCTTCGTGCTCCACAGCACGGACGGTGGTGCGACCTGGTCGCAGGAGTTCGCCCAGCAGGGGGTCAGGCCGCTGGCCGTCGGCTTCTCGTCAACCGCCGCAGTCGTGGTAGGTAGTGGCGGTCTCTTCCTCCACCGCAATTTCGCGACCGGCACGTGGACCGATTCCACAGCCGGCGTGCGCACGAACCTCACCAAGGTCCAGTTCAAGGATGCCAACCTGGGATGGGCGGTCGGCTGGAAGTCCACCATCCTGCGGACCACGAACGGCGGTCGCGACTGGAAGGCGACGAGCGTCCCCTCCGGCATCTCGCTCGAGGGCCTCGACATGGTGACCAGCAAGGTCGGCTGGGCAGTCGGCTGCTCCGGCCCGCACGTGCCATATGCGGACCTCGACGCTGGCTACGGCGCCGTCGTCCTGCGCACGACTGACGGCGGCCTGCACTGGAAGTACCAGGTCAATC